>CAYPUJ010000070.1:0-14310 GCA_964413805.1 uncultured Bacteroides sp.
CCGTTTTGCCTTTGATGATGACTCCCTGTCCGCAAAGAGGGCACGGGCTGCCTGTCGGTTCGGGTATGTCTGTGTGTGCAGGGGGGGCGGTTTCGGCTTTCTTCTTGCGGGGTGCACGCTTCCTGGCAGTTCCGGTCGGGGAGGTGGCAGCCTTGGCTGACGGCTTGGCAGCCTCTTTCTTCTCTTTTGTTGCGGGGGGCTGCACCACCGTGACGCGCCGGTTGCTGTTGTCCAGCAGCACGCTGCGCACAATCTCGCCTACCATCTGCTTCAGTTCTTCCAGGAATTGCGAGGCGTTGTAGGTGCGGCGTTCTATCTCGCGCAGTTTCTTTTCCCAGATGCCCGTCAGTTCGGCCGACTTCAGCAGTTCTTCGCGGATGAGCTGTATCAGTTCCACGCCGGTGGGGGTGGCAATGAGGTTCTTGCGTTCCTTGCGGATGTAGTTGCGTTTGAAAAGCGTTTCGATGATGGCGGCGCGGGTGGAGGGACGGCCGATGCCGTTCTCCTTGAGGGCGTCGCGCAGTTCGTCGTTGTCCACCAGCTTGCCGGCGGTCTCCATTGCACGCAATAGGGTGGCTTCGGTGTATGGCTTGGGCGGCTGCGTCCACTTCTCCTGCAGGTCGGGTGTGTGAGGGCCGCTCTCGCCGCGTACAAAGGCGGGCAGCGCCTTTTCGTTTCCTTCCTCCTCTTTCTCTTCGGCGGACGCGGCCTGTGCGGCAAACACCACGCGCCAGCCGGGTGACAGAATCTGGCGGCCTGTGGCCTTGAACTCGATGCTGTCCACCTGCCCCATCACGGTGGTGGTGGCAAAGCGGCAGTCGGGATAGAAGGCGGCAATGAAGCGGCGGGCCACGAGGTCGAACACACGACGCTCCATGTCGGTGAGGTTCTGCGGATGCTGGCCGGTGGGGATGATGGCGTGGTGGTCGGTCACCTTGGCGTTGTCGAACACCTTTTTCGACTTCGGCAGGGGCTTGCCCTCCAGCGGGGCCGTGAGCGAGGCATAGTCGCGCAGCCCGCGCAGGATGCCGGGACACTTGGGATAGATGTCATCGCTCAGGAAGGTGGTGTCTACGCGGGGATAGGTGGTCACTTTCTTCTCGTAGAGCGACTGGATGGTCTTGAGCGTGTCGTCGGCCGAGTAGGCAAAACGCCGGTTGCACTCCACCTGTAGGGAGGTGAGGTCGAACAGGCGGGGCGGTGCCTCGCGCCCCTCTTTCCTGGTCACACCGGTGACGGTGAAGGGCGACCGGCTGATCTGTGCCAGCAGAGCCTGGCCGCGCTCCAGGTCGGTGATGGGGTCGATGCCCCTGTTCTCTTCCTCCTTCTTGGGCTTCTTTCCGGCGGCGGTGTCCTCCTTCTGTTTCTCGGCCTCGCGTACCAGTTCTTCTTCGCTCTTGCGGATGAGGGCCGAAAAGAGGGTGTTCCTGTAGAGCGTGGTCAGCACCCAGTATTGACGGGGCACGAAGTGCTCAATCTCCTGCTGCCGGGTCACGATGAGGGCGAGGGTGGGGGTCTGCACCCGCCCGATGGAGAGCACCTGCCGGTTCTGTCCGTACTTCATGGTGTAGAGGCGGGTGGCGTTCATGCCCAGCAGCCAGTCGCCGATGGCACGGCTCAGCCCGGCCTCGTAGAGGGGCTGGAAGTCGGCCGCGTCGCGCAGGTGGGCAAAACCGTCGCAGATGGCCTCCTCGGTGAGCGACGAAATCCACAACCGCTTCACCGGGCAGCGGGCACCGGCCTTCTGCATCACCCACCGCTGTATGAGTTCGCCCTCCTGTCCGGCATCGCCGCAGTTGATGATCATGTCGGCCTGTTGCATGAGGTGTTCGATGACGCGGAACTGCCGTTCGTAGGTGGGGTTGTCTATCAGCTTGATGCCGAAGCGCGGGGGAATCATGGGCAGGCTGCTCAGGGTCCAGTTCTTCCAGGCGGGGGTATATTCGTGGGGCTCTTTCAGGGTACAGAGATGGCCGAAGGTCCAGGTCACCTGGTATCCGTTTCCTTCGATGTATCCGTCTTTCTTTTCTTTTGCGCCCAGCACGTCGGCAATGTCACGTGCCACAGAGGGCTTTTCGGCTATGCAAACAATCATGTTTCTTTTCAGTGAAGAATGAAAGGATTAAAGCATGAAGTTCGGGGAGGAGTGCAGCCCGCTGCTTCATTTTTTTCATTCGGCGGGCAAAGGTACGAAAAAAAGCAAGCAGGGCAAAGGGCATAAAAAAAGGGCTCCGCTGAGCCCAACCTTTGTTAACCTTAAATCTAATACCATGAAAAACACAGTGCAAAGATACGGCCTTCTGCGAAACCTGCAAAACATCCAAGCAAAAAAGTATGTTCTATAACATTGTTTAAACAAACACATCCCGAAATACAGGTTTGTTAAGGCTGTTGCGGCTTTTCCTATATCCGGAAGAGGACACGGAACAGTATTTCCCTGCCCCTTAGCGGGAGGACTGAAGCGGATGTGTTGATGCCGGAGTTTTGTGTGACGGTGTAGGACCTCATGTCCAGCAGGTTGGTGACAGAAGCACCTATCTCCCATGTCTTGTTCACCTTGTAGTTGGCGGCGATGTCGAAGATGTTGCAGGCGGCGAAATGCGATTCGGAGACTTCGTTCGTATAGTTCTGCCACATAAGCCTGACATCCATCTTTTCCAGGGGGAAGATGTAGACAGACGCATTCGTCACCAGTGCAGTCAGGGCATCGGAGTCGTAAAGGCCGTTCTGCTCCCAGCAGAGCGTGCCGGTGATGCCGACGGTGGCACGCAGCCATTTGAGTTTCTGGAAGGTGGTATTCAGGTTGGCTGCGAGGGTATTGGAATTGTTATGAATCAGGATGTCCGACTGGGACAGCAGGTAGGACGTTTTGTTGTAGCTCACTCCCGACTTCAGGGTCACGCCTGCGCTGATGAAGCTCTTGTCTGCCGTCGCGTTTGCCACCAGCAGGCGGCGGTGGTTGTCTCCTTTCAGGCTGGAAACGGTCGTGAGCGAATCGGTATAGTCGTAGTTCATATAGCTTTCCCGCTTTTCGTCCGTGTACGAAACCGTGAGGTTGGCGAAGAACATCGTGGCCAGGTCGCGGTAGTTGAGGCGGGCATTGATGTTTCTGCTGTTGCTGAAGAAGGCTCCGTTGTCGGGCACGTAGACCGTGCGGTAGGCTGTCCGCAGCGTGCCGGGGGAGTAGAACTCGGCTGGCGTGTTGTCCGTGGTCATGGAGGCGGACATCACCATCTGCCACTTGTCGGTCAGCCGGTACTTGAAGTAAAGCCTTGGGGAGAAGGCGAAGATTCCCCTGTCCCCGTTGTCTGTTGCCGGGGCCAGTCCGGTGTGCAACCATTCTACGGGGAGTTCCACAGACAATGTCCTGTCCGTACCGAACAGCAGGGTGTAGCTTGGCCGGAAGCGAAGTTGCAGTTTCCGGTGGTGCACGCTGCTTCCGTAGTCGTATCCGTTGTCGCGGTAGTAAACCCGGATGCCCAGGTCGAGACAGTTCTTCCCCCTTTGGACGGAAGTGGAAAGCATGTTCTTCGCAACGAACGATCGGGTGGCATACCGCTCATGGACGTTGTAGAACGATGCGGAGTCGGAGAAGTCCGTCAGTGCCTCGCGCCTCTCGAAATAGCGCAGAAGCGATTTGGCCTGCACAAGCTGCTTCCCGATGGAGAAGGAAGCCGTGAGGTAGTTTTGCAGGTAATGCGGCTTTTCGTTTACGTTTTCCGTAATGCCGATACCGTTGGAGACAAGCGTGTTGGACGAGGAGGAGCGGTTGAATGAGTAGCGGAGTTCATCTGCCACGTAGGTCTTCCGGCTGTTCAGCTCGTATCTGAGAATCGGAAGCACCGTGAGCGTCTTCTGTCTCTTGTTGTTTATCTCGCTGATGTTTACATCCCTGGTTCCCCCGTAAGTGTAGTCGTAACTGCTGGAGTAGTCGGAACGGTCTTCGTAGAAGAGCACGTTCATGCGCAGCGTGGCATTCTCCGACAGCCCCGTCAGATAGTTTACCCCCAGCGAATAGGAATTGTTGTGCAGGTATCGGTTCTGCGGGAGCGTTTCCGTGTTGAGGAAGGGCGACAGGATGCCCGAAAGGACAGGCTCGTAGGCATCCACGTCCGTAACGTCTATGTGCTCTTTTGTCTCGTCGGAAATGTCCGTGCCCGTATTGTTCATCTTCCCGGTCACCAGCAGCTGGCTTTTCCCGAGAATCTGCGTCAGAAACAGGCGGTTGTTCCAGATGGCCGGCGAACATCCGATGCCCCCTTCCACTTCGCCGAACGGGCGCGACTTGTGTTCTTTGTCCAGTCGGATGTTGAGGGCTGCATTGTCTGTAAGCTGCCGTCCTTGCAGCATCTTCACGGGTTGGTGCTTCTCCAGCACTTCCACCGCAGTCACGGCCTCCACCGGCATGTTGCGGGTCGCCTGGTTGTAGCTGCTGCCCAACAGGTCTTTCCCCTCGATGTAGAACCTGTTGATGGCTTTTCCCTGGTAGGACACGGTGCCGTCGTCGGCCACCTTGATGCCCGGCAGTTTCTTCAGCACGTCTTCCAGGTGCGAATCGCCCCGCCCGGCGAAAGAAGCCACGTTGTAGACCAGGGTATCGCTCCGGGCACTGATGGGAGGGGCTGTGATGGCTATTTCGCGGAGTTGTACCTCTTGCCCGGCCAGTTCCACGACGTTGGTTTTCCCCGGAGTGTACGAGGCCGCCTCTTTCCTGAGTTTCGCATATCCGATGAAGGAAAACTCCAGGAAATCACCCCGGTGTACCGCGACGGACAGCCGGCCTTCGTTGTCGGCAATCGCATAGGTATAAAACTCCCCCTCTGCCGTAAACACCCGGCACGCCACGTTGGCCAACGGCTCGTGGTCGCTTGCATCCTTTATTTCGAAAGACAGTCTTACTGCGTTTCCGGATGTTTGCGCCAGGGAAGTCTCTATGCTGCATAGCAGCAGGATAAGCCAGGAAAGCAGGCTCTTCTTACTCAAGCTCCATCGGGTTATAGGGTTTGGGCTTGACAGATGCCTTTGCCTCCTCCGGAACCTGTACGCTCCCGTCGCTTGTCAGTGCACCCACAGGGTCTGCGCAGAAATTCCTGTAAATCTCCCGCACTTTTTTCCGGCTTGTTTTCACCATATCCTTGTCGGCCCATGCATATATGGGGGTATATACATCCGCTTTCTCCAGGCCATCCAGCGCAAACTCGAAGTTTCCTTCCGTATCAATGACGTGAAAGACGAGTCCGGGCAGCCCGTTGAATTTGTACGGTCCGTAAGGCATGTCCACATCTGTGGAGTAACATGCAATGTAGTCACGGCCAAACAACCGTGTCCTGGCTTTGTTGCAGTGGTAGCCGGCAATCGTCGTGTCGCCTTTCAGGATTTCCCATTCCAGGTCGGGGCACTTTTCTTCGTACTGGTACTTCTGTGTCAGCCCCGCCGTGCGCTGGATTGTTTCTTCGTTCTTCTGTTTGTCAATGATGATATTTTCTGTGAATAAACTCTTCCTGAGGGCGGACATCATGAGGGCTGACGCTTCCATCACAGACGTTTTGCCCCGTGACAGTTCGTCGCAAATGGAGTCGAACTCCAGTTTATAATAGTCGCAGAAGCGGTTATAGCGGTTGCCCACTTGCAGGATTGTCATGCCCGTCCTTTTGTTGTCGGGATAGTTGGCATCCCTCACAAAGCGGTACGTATAAGTGATGAGGTACTGCGCCGGTTCCAATATTTTCTTCGCGATGCTGTCTGTCCTTACGTTTGACGAGTTCGATTTATTCCATCCTATCGTTTGGGCAGAAAGGGAGAAGCTCAGGCAAGAGAATGCCATTGCAAATAGAATCTTTTTCATTTTTCCGATGTTTCCTTTAAAGTTGATGCGCGAAGGTATGAAGAAAATCGTGCGGTTATCCCATTCGTTAAGGGGGGTAACGCTATTTAGCACTTGTTAGCAGACTTGCGCAACAAACACTCCCCTCCGAAACAACTTTCGTCTCCCCATTGTTTGCCCGGTCACATAAAACCTGTATTTTTGCGGCAAAATGAAATACAGGACACAATATGACAGAGACTATTGTAAATGCAATCAAAGTATGCAGTGACTTTTTGTGGGGTTGGCCGATGGTCATCATCCTGTTGGGCACACACCTGTTCCTGACCATCCGCCTGCGCTTCCCCCAGCGCAAGCTGCTGACGGCTATCCGCCTGTCGGTGACGCGGGACAAGGCGGCTACGGGCGACGTGAGCCAGTTTGGTGCCTTGTCCACCGCCCTGGCCGCCACCATCGGCACGGGCAACATCGTGGGCGTGGCCACGGCTGTCACGCTGGGCGGGCCGGGAGCCGTGTTCTGGTGCTGGCTGACCGGCGTACTAGGCATCTCCACCAAGTATGCCGAAGGGCTGCTGGCCGTGAAGTACCGTGTCCGCACACCGCAAGGGCGGATGCTCGGCGGCCCGATGTATGCCCTGGAGCGCGGGCTGGGCATGAAGTGGCTGGCCGTCCTGTTCTGCGTGTTCACTGTCTGCGCCTCGTTCGGCATCGGCAACCTGGTGCAGAGCAACGCCATCTCCGTGCTTTGTTACGAGACCTACCGGGTGCCTCCCCTCCTTTCGGGCGGCATCGTGGCCTTCTGCGTGGCGCTGGTCGTGATGTTCGGCGTGAAAGGCATCGCGCGGGTGTGCAGCGCCTTCGTGCCGTTCATGGCCGTGGTCTACGTGCTGGGCTGCTGCTACATCCTGTTTGTCAACGGCAGCCACGTGTGGGAGGCGCTGAAGCTCATCGGGGTGTCGGCTTTCAGCCCGGAAGCGGCGGGAGGCGGGTTTGTGGGCGGCTCGGTCATCCTCACGGCACGCTACGGCATCGCACGCGGACTGTTCAGCAACGAGAGCGGCATGGGCTCGGCCCCCATCGTGGCGGCGGCTGCCCAGACGCGCAATCCGGTGAGGCAGGCATTGGTGTCGAGCACGGGCACCTTCTGGGACACGGTGGTGGTCTGCGCCCTCACGGGGCTGGTGCTGGTGTCCAGCGTGTTGGCCTATCCGGACATTTCCTACGACGACGGTGCCACGCTCACCAAGGTAGCGTTCGACAAGATTCCCTACCTGGGCGCCCCGCTGCTGACGTTCGGCATCATTACCTTTGCTTTCTCTACCATCTTGGGCTGGTGCTACTACGGCGAGCGGGCGATGGAGTACCTCACCGGCAAACGCTGGATGCTGGTCTACCGGGGTGTGTACATCGTCTGCGCCTTTCTGGGTGCCGTCACCCAGCTGGCACTGGTGTGGAACCTGGCCGACGTGATGAATGCCCTCATGGCGTTGCCCAACATCATTTCGCTGGTGCTGCTGTCGGGCGTGGTCGTGAGCGAGACGCGCAAGTACCTTTGGGAGAACCGTCTGGACGAAGTGGCGGAAGAAGAACCGGCCTCCGGCGGGAAGCCTTTGTCCGAAGGCTGAAAACCAACCGTTTACACCGGATTTATTCCGTGCCTGTATCGGACGTGTTCCATACCTGTGTGGAACACGTCCGATACAGGCACGGAACACGTTCCGTACAGGTGTCCAGGAAACGGGTTACAACACGATGTCCTTTATCCGCCGTGCCGGCACGCCTCCCACGATGGTGTTGGCCGGTACGTCCCTGGTCACCACCGCACCGGCCGCCACGATGGAGTTGTCGCCGATGGTCACGCCCTGAAGGATGGTGGCATTGGATCCGACCCACACCTTCCGTCCCAGCACGATGGGGGCGGGATAGGTGTAGGAGCGCATGGCCGGGTTGACGTCGTGGTTCAGCGTGGCAAACACCACGTTGTGTCCAATCTGGCAACCGTCGCCCAGCGTCACACCCCCGTGGTCCTGGAAGTGGCAGCAGGCATTGATGAACACGCCTTCGCCCACGGTGATGTTCTTGCCGAAGTCCGTGTAGAAGGGCGGGAACACCCGGAAGCTGTCCGGCACGGGACGGCCGAAGAGTTCGGACAGGAAGGCACGCACCTCGTCGGGACTGTGGTAGGCGGCATTGAGGCGGAAGGTGATGCGGCGGGCTTCGTTGCTCATTTCGTCCATGAACTGTTGTATTTCGGGCGTGTTGAGCGCACGCCGCGACTTGACGTATTCCAGAAATTCGTTCAGTGTCATAGGTATCTGCTTTTTTTGTTGTTTTTCCGATGCGGCAAAGATACGGCAGGTTTCCGGAACATTCTGTATATATATCAATGGAAGAGGGGGCGGCGGCGTACACGATTTACGGGTTGTCGGGAGGCTATTGTCAATGGATTTATGTACCTTTGCATCCTTGGAAATAAAAAGAGTGCAAGAAAAGGAAACGAAAGAAATGACCCGACCGCACATACAGACTGTCCTGCAGGACTTGCTTTGCCGTGCCCCCGGCTTCGCCCTCTACCGGCTGCCTTGGGCAGATGCGTGCCACTTGGTGCTGCAGACCTCCGGCACGGTGGAGCGGCTTGCCTGCCGGTGCGAGGCGGTGGAACGTCCCGGTTTCGTCATGGCACCCTTCCACCCCGGAGAGAAACACCCGCCCGTGCGCATCCGTCCCGATGTGACGGCGCACGGATGGGACGAGATGGAGCGTGCCTTGGCTGCACTGGACACGTCCGCGTGGCCGTCTGCTGCCCCCGATGTCCCCACCGTGCTCCCTGCACCCGAAGGCGAGGCAAGTGAGCGGGCGAGGTACGAGGCCGCGTTCGCACGCTTCATCGCACCGCTGAGGGAAGGACGGTTCGGCAAACTGGTATTGTCGCGGTGTTCGGTGATGGAGGCTCCGGCCGGTTTCTCACCGCTGGACACCTTCGTGCGGGCGTGCGAAGCCTATCCCCGTATGCTGATTTACCTGTGCCACACACCCCTCACCGGGACGTGGATGGGCTGCACGCCCGAAATCCTGCTGAGCGGACGCGCCGACCGGTGGCACACGGTGGCACTGGCAGGCACCCAACCCTTGCAGGCCGGAGAAAAACTGCCCGACACCTGGGACGCCAAGAACCGCGAAGAACAGGCGTTCGTGGCCGACTACATCCGAAGCACCGTTCGCCGCCTTGGCTGCGACGTGCAGGAGGAAGGGCCGTACACCGCCCGTGCCGGGCAGGTGGCGCACCTCAAGACCGACTTCCGCTTCCGCCTCCGCGCAGGCATCCCCAGCAAGGCGGTGCTGCAGGCCCTGCACCCCACACCCGCCGTCTGCGGGCTTCCCAAGGAAGAAGCCTTGCGGTTCATCCTCGCCCATGAAGGTTACGACCGCAGCTACTACAGCGGTTTCGTGGGACGGACGGACGGGGCGGGACAGACCGACCTCTACGTCAATCTGCGCTGTATGCAGACAGACGGATGCCGCATCCGCCTCTACGCCGGTGGAGGTATCCTCCCTTCGTCGGATGCTGCCACCGAATGGGAGGAAACGCAGGAAAAGATGGCCACCCTGAAGCGCGTCATCTGTCTCCCGCAACCCGGTCATCCTGCCTGAACAGAACACATTCCACAAACCATGTATTCAGATAAACGAAACATCCTGCAACTGGTTGCCCTGCTCAAAGCCTACGGCGTGCACGACATTGTGCTCTGTCCGGGCAGCCGCAACGCGCCCATCGTCCACACCCTGGTGCAGGCAGAAGGCTTCCGTTGCCATCCGGTGACCGACGAGCGCAACGCGGGCTTCGTTGCCATCGGTCTGTCCCTGGCCACGAGAGAGGCCGCCGCCGTGTGCTGCACGTCGGGGTCGGCTCTGGCCAACCTGCATCCCGCCGTGGCTGAAGCCTTCTACCGGAACATCCCTTTGGTTGTCATCTCTGCCGACCGCCCCGCCGCCTGGATCGGACAAATGGACGGACAGACCATGCCGCAGCCGGGGATTTTCGGCCCGTTGGTGAAGTGCAGCGTGAACCTGCCCGAAATCCGCACCGACGAAGATGAATGGTACTGCAACCGCCTCCTCAACGAAGCCCTGCTGAAGGCCACCCTGCACGGCGGCGGGCCGGTACACATCAACGTGCCCCTCTCCAATCCCCTGTACCGCTTCACCGCAGACGCGCTGCCCGCGCCCCGCGTCATCCGCTACCTCGACGGACGCTCCGGCGGCCTGCCCCCGCAACTGCACGGAACGTTGCGTCAATGTGCCGGGCGCATGGTGGTGGTGGGACAATTGCCTCACGCGCCCGGCAACGACAGCCCGGCGTTGTGCGAGGGCTATGTCCGCCTGGCCGAACATCCGGGCAACCGGAACAACCCTGCCTACATCGGCAACTTCGATGTCCTGCTTTCCGGGCGTTCGCCGGAAGAACTGGAAGCCTTGCGTCCCGGGCTGCTCATCACCTGTGGCGGGCACATCGTGTCGGGACGGCTCAAGTCGTTCCTGCGCACCCATCCGCCGCGCTTCCACTGGCACGTAAGCCCCGACGGAACGGTGGCCGACACGTTCGGCTGCCTGACCCTGGTGGTGGAGGACGACCCGGAGGACTTCCTCCGCCGCCTGCCGGCTTTCGACGGGGAGGACAGCCGGGAATACACACACCGCTGGCAGGTGTTCAGTGCGGGAATCCCCGTACCCCGCCTGCCGTTTTCCGCACCCGCCGTCGTGGGAGACCTGCTGGCCAACCTGCCCGCGCAAAGCGTGCTGCACCTTGCCAACAGTTCGGCCCTGCGCTATGCCCAGCTTTTTCCCCTCGCACCGGAGAAACGCATCGAGGTGCAATGCAACCGGGGCGTGAACGGCATTGAAGGCAGCCTGCCGTGCGCAGTGGGCTATGCCGCCGCATCGGACAAACTGAACATCGTGCTCATCGGCGACCTCAGCTTCTTCTACGGCATGAACGCGCTCTGCCAGCCGGGCATCCGTCCCAACCTGCGCATCCTGCTGCTGAACAACTTCGGCGGCAGCATCTTCCATACCCTGCCCGGTATGCCGGAAGGCGGCAGTGCCCGTTTCATCATGGGCGACCATCGTGTCACGGCCGCCGGATGGGCAGAATCGTGCGGCTTCCGTTACCTGTCCGTTGCCGACGGAGCGGAGTGGGAAGCCGCCTGCCGGCAACTCACGTCCCCCTGTCCGCAACCTCACCCGCTGCTGGTGGAAGTGTTCACCCGGAAAGAAGAGGACGCGGCGGTGCTGGGAAGCTGCTACGGCTGACACCGGCACAGGCCGGAAGACATTCACAAACAATACCGTTAACAAATAAAACATTGACTATGGACATGGAAACAACAGACAGACAATGGACCACCATCCGAGATTACCAGGACATTCTGTTTGACTCATACAACCGGATTGCCCGCATCACCATCAACCGCCCGCGTTACCGCAACGCATTCACGCCCGACACCACCGCCGAGTTGAGCGATGCGTTCCGCTACTGCGCCGAGTGTCCGGACATCCGCGTGGTGCTCCTGACCGGTGCAGGCGACAAGGCTTTCTGCAGCGGGGGCGACATGCACGTGAAGGGCCGGGGCGGCTATGTGGGCAGCGACGGCATTCCCCGCCTCAACATCCTGGGCGTGCAGAAGCAAATCCGTTCGCTGCCCAAGCCGGTCATCGCACTGGTGAACGGCTACGCCATCGGGGGCGGGCACGTCCTGCACGTGATGTGCGACCTCAGCATCGCTTCGGACAATGCCGTCTTCGGACAGACGGGTCCCAAAGTGGGCAGTTTCGATGCCGGGTTCGGCGCTTCCTACCTGGCACGCATCGTGGGACAGAAGAAAGCCCGCGAAATCTGGTTCCTCTGCCGCCAGTATTCCGCACAGGAAGCCCTTGATATGGGACTGGTGAACAAGGTGGTGCCCCTCGCCCGGCTGGAGGATGAGGGCGTGGCGTGGGCTGAACAGATGATGGAATACAGCCCGCTCGCCCTGCGCATGATAAAGGCCGGGCTGAACGCCGAACTGGACGGACAGGCAGGCATCCAGGAACTGGCGGGAGACGCCACCATGCTCTACTACTTTACCGACGAGGCGCAGGAGGGAGGAAAGGCTTTCCTGGAGAAACGGAAGCCGAGGTTCTGACACACGTCCTTTCACGCTTACATTCATTCTCACCATGTATCATACCCGAATCATCCGAAAACAACTGCACTTCAAGCAACCCGCAGGTACCTCGCGGGGCGTGTACACTACCCGCGATGCCTGGTATGTGGTGGTGACCGACGACAGACAACCCGGCTCCTTCGGCGTGGGCGAATGTGCCCCGCTGCCCGACTTGAGTTGCGATGCCGGTCCCCGCTACGAAGCCATGCTGCAACGCGCCTGCCGGATGCTGGAGCGGGACGTACCGCTCACCGCCCCGTTCTTTGACTACCACCCTTCTGTCCGTTTCGGCCTGGAAACGGCCCTTGCCCACCTGCGTGCCCGCACTGTCTGTCTGGGCAACACCGCTTTCGGACGGGGCGGGGCGAGCATCCCCATCAACGGGCTTATCTGGATGGGCACGTCCGACGAGATGCGCCGCCGCATCGACGAGAAGCTGGCGCAAGGCTTCCGCTGCATCAAGCTGAAGATAGGTGCCATCCGCTTTGAAGAGGAACTGGAACTGCTGGCCTACATCCGCCGGCGTGTCACCCCGGAGCAGGTGGAACTGCGCGTGGATGCCAACGGGGCGTTCACGCCCGACGATGCCCCGGAGAAGCTGCAACGGCTTGCCGCCTTCCACCTGCACTCCATCGAACAGCCCATCCGTGCCGGGCAATGGAAGGAAATGGCGCGGCTCTGCGCCGACACTCCCTTGCCCATCGCCCTGGACGAAGAACTGATAGGCATCAACAGCCCCGGCGAGAAGGCATTGCTGCTCGACACCCTGCGGCCGCACTACATCGTCCTCAAACCGTCGCTGCACGGCGGGCTGAGCGGCGCGGAACAGTGGATTGCCCTGGCACGGGAACGCGGCATCGGCTGGTGGGTGACCTCCGCCCTGGAGTCGAACGTGGGGCTGAACGCCCTTGCCCACTGGTGTGCCGGGTTGCATCCGTCCATGCCCCAGGGGTTGGGGACGGGGCTGCTCTTCACCGACAACATCGATTACCCGCTTCGCCTCCGGGGCGACCGCCTCTCTTTCTGTCCCGGCGAACCGGAGCCTGAACTCCTCAACTGGCTGGGCGTATGAGGCAGACCATCGTCAGCATCAGTGGCAGGCGGTATGCGTCGCCCGGCCTTCCCCGTCCCGAAGAGGCGCCCGAAGGCAGCTTCCTGCGCGAGTTGTATGCCTTCCTGGCCGAGTGGGAGGACGGGCGCGACACCGTGCTGGTACACACCTCCGGCTCTACCGGCACGCCCAAGCCCTTGTGGGTGGAAAAGCGGCGCATGGTGGCAAGCGCACGCCTCACGTGCGACTTCCTGGGCTTGCAGGCGGGTGACACGGCTCTGCTCTGTATGCCGCTGAAGTACATTGCCGGCAAGATGGTGGTGGTGCGTGCCCTCGTGGCCGGGCTTGACCTTTGGCCCGTGTCTCCTTCCGGACATCCGCTGGCGGGGTTGGACACGGCACCGGTCTTTGCCGCCCTCGTTCCCATGCAGGTGTACAACTCCCTACAAGTGCCCCACGAACGGGCGTTGTTGGAGCAGGTGCGCCACCTCATCATCGGGGGCGGTGCCATCGACTGCCGGCTGGCCGACGCATTGCGCACGTTCCCGCACGCGGTGTGGTCCACCTACGGCATGACGGAAACCCTTTCGCACATTGCCCTGCGCCGCCTCAACGGCCCGGAGGCTTCAGACTGGTACACGCCTTTTGCCAACGTGCACGTGGAACAGGGCGAAGACGGCACCCTCGTCATCGACGCGCCTGCCGTCTGTCCCGTCCGGCTGCACACCAACGACGTGGCCGAGTTTGATGCCGCAGGCCGCTTCCGCATCGTGGGGCGAAAGGACAACATCGTCAACAGCGGCGGCGTGAAAATACAGATTGAACAGGTGGAAGCCGCTCTGGCCGGGCATCTGCCGGTGCCCTTCGTCATCACCGCCACGCCCCATCCGAAGTTTGGCGAAGCCGTCACCCTCCTGGCTGAGGCTGACGGACACGTCACCGCCCACACGTTGCAAACCTTGTGCAAAGCCGTGCTGCCCGCATACTGGGTGCCCAAACGTTGCCTGCTTGTCTCCCGCCTGCCGCAGACGGAAACCGGGAAACCGGACAGGGCTGCTGCAAGAAGGCTTGCAGCGGAACCTTGATAATCAGTTACATAAAAGGCAGTTGCTGGACACCTGTACGGAACGTGTTCCACACTTGTAATCCATTTGTTCGATACAGGTGTGGAACACGCTCCGTACAGGTACCGGACAAACGGTTTGCACGTGCGGCAAACAGGCGTGTCCGGC
>CAYPUJ010000071.1:0-14294 GCA_964413805.1 uncultured Bacteroides sp.
GGATGCCTGTACCGAACGCGCTCCATACAGGTACCGAGCAAACGGGATGCCTGTATGGAGCGCGTTCGGTACAGGTGTCCAATAAACGGGTGATGTGTACTTTGAAAAAAATAGGGGAACAATACGGGAAACAAGTCCTTGTATATCCGGATATTCTTATGTATCTTTGTCCAAAAAGCAAATGGCATGAAACGTCCGCAAATAGTAGAACAGATACGTAAAGCTTTGTCACGTGTTGCTCCGGATGCACAAGCTATTCTCTACGGCAGCGAAGCGCGGGGCGATGCCTGCCCGGATAGCGATATTGACTTGCTGGTACTGGTCGATGGCGACCGGCTGACCGTCCGGGAGGAAGAGCGAATTATTGCCCCTCTTTACGATATAGAGATAGAGACCGGCGTGCAAATCAATGCACGTGTCCTGCTGAAGAAACTGTGGGAACATCGTCCGTTCCGCACCCCTTTTCAGGTGAATGTAATGAATGAAGGAATCGTATTATGAAGGAACAACTAAGCCGGAAGAACCGGGATGAGCTGGCGGTTTACCGTTACCTACGCGCCCAAGAAACGTTGGCTGAAGTACCTTCTCTCAAGCAGTTGGGTTATTACAATACGGCTGTCAACCGGCTTTATTATGCTTGTTATTACGCAGCGATGGCATTGCTCATCCGGCACGGAATAAATCCGGGCACGCACGCGGGAGTCAAGCAAATGATTGGTATGCATTTCGTTGCAACCGGCCGTATGTCCCGGGAGATAGGACGGAACTTCTCCTTGCTGTTCGAGCGTCGGCACAGCAGTGACTATGATGACTTCGCTTATGCAAGCGAAGAAGACATAAACGAACTGCTTCCCAGAGCGAAAGCTTTCATAGAGACTGTGGAGCTTCTACTTAAAGAACAATAATTCCATACAATCCCTCTCCTTCAAAGCAACGGTTCAATCGTCAAGACAAGAAGACAGTAGTAAATGGCGGAGAAAAACCGTATCTTTGCACCCGCAAAAAAACAGAATGGAGGAAAAGGACGTGAAACGGTATTTCATCAGCCTGGCCTACGACGGTACGGCCTATCACGGATGGCAAATCCAGCCCAACGGGAGCAGTGTGCAGGAATGCCTGATGAAGGCACTCTCCACCCTTTTGCGCCAACCCACGGAAGTGGTGGGTGCGGGACGTACCGATGCCGGTGTACATGCTTCGCTCATGGTGGCTCACTTTGACAGCCCTTGCCCGTTGGACCTCCGCCTCACGACCGACAAGCTGAACCGCCTGCTTCCGTCCGACATATCCGTCTACGGCCTGCGTGCGGTGAAGCCCGATGCCCACGCGCGTTTCGATGCCACGTCGCGCACCTATCAATACTACGTTTCCACGGCCAAGCAGCCCTTTCGGCGGCACTACAGCTACCGGCTCTTCCACGAACCCGACTTTGCACGGATGAACGAGGCGGCACAACGGCTGTTCGGATACACGGATTTCACCAGCTTCAGCAAGCTGCACACTGACGTAAAAACCAACAACTGCCGCATCATGCAGGCAGAGTGGACGCAGAAGGACGAGGCGACCTGGGTGTTCACCATCCGTGCCGACCGCTTCCTGCGCAACATGGTCCGCGCCATCGTGGGCACGTTGCTCGAGGTGGGGCGCGGCAAACTCACGGTGGAGGGGTTCTGCCGTGTGGTGGAACTGCGCGACCGTTGCCGTGCGGGCACTTCCGTCCCCGGGCACGCCCTTTTCCTGACGGATATTACTTATCCGGAAACTGTTTTTCCGGCGAATGGTGAATAATTAACTTCTGACTATTTATTGACTGAATCATCATGTGGTTACTCCTTGCATTTCTTTCTGCCACCCTTCTGGGTTTCTACGACGCTTTCAAGAAGAAGGCGCTGCGCGGCAACGCCGTGTTGCCCGTACTGTTTCTGAACACATTGTTTTCCAGCCTGATATTCCTGCCGTTCATCCTCCTGTCGTTCCTTGCGCCCCAGGTGCTTTTGGGAAGCGTGTTCGAGATGCCCATGGCAGGCTGGGAAGAACATAAGTACATCGTGGTGAAGGCCTTCATCGTGCTTTCTTCCTGGGTGTTCGGCTATTTCGGCATGAAGCACCTTCCGCTCACCATCGTAGGCCCCATCAATGCCACCCGCCCGGTGATGGTGCTCGTCGGCGCACTGCTGCTGTTCGGCGAGCGGCTGAACCTCTACCAATGGGTGGGCGTGCTGCTGGCCGTGCTCTCGTTCTTCATGCTGAGCCGTTCGGGGAAGAAGGAAGGCATCGACTTCAAGCACGACAAGTGGATTTACTTCGTGGTGCTGGCCGCGCTGACGGGTGCCGTCAGCGGACTGTACGACAAGTACCTGATGACGCGGCTCAACCCCATACTGGTGCAGTCGTGGTACAACGTCTACCAGCTGTTCATCATGGGCACCGTCCTGCTGTTGCTGTGGTATCCCCACCGGAAGTCGAGCACGCCCTTCCACTGGGACTGGAGCATCGTGGGCATATCCGTTTTTCTGTGCGCGGCCGATTTTGTCTACTTCTATGCCCTGAGCTACGAAGAATCCATGATTTCCATCGTGTCGATGGTGCGGCGCGGCAGTGTGGTGGTGTCTTTCCTGTTCGGTGCCCTTTTCTTCCGTGAAAAGAATTTAAAAAGCAAGGCGGTTGACCTTGTTTTGGTGCTGATAGGAATGTTCTTCTTATATTTGGGGAGCAAATAAAAAGAGTCTTTTTACATCAGAAACAAAAGCAAAAGGAACATGAAACGTATCGCATTAGTGTCAGGAATATGCCTGCTTTGCACCGGCTGGTGCGGGGCACAGGCCCAGGAGGCCAGGGACTGCTTCGTGCAGATGCCCGACACGCTTAGCCCGCTGCTCACGCCGGTGAACCGTGCCGACTTCATCGACTTCCTGGACAGCAAGATGAAGGCGGAAGTGGACAACCGCTTCGACGGCAAGTCGGAAATGACCGAACTCACCGCCGATTACATCCGCGTGCAGATGAGCACGCAAAGCACGTGGCAGATGAAGCTGCTGTCGCTGAACGACAGCACGAAGCTGATTTGTACCGTGTCCACCGTCTGTGCCCCTGCCTGCGACAGCCACATCGGCTTCTACACCACCTCGTGGGTTCCCTTGCCTGCCGCTGACTACCTGCCCGCCCTGCCGGGGCCGGACGACTTCATCGAGGCGGCTTCCGACACGACCGACATCTACCGCTACCTGGCCGTGCGCCGCCAGGCCGACCTCCTGCTGATGAAAGCCGACCTGTCGGGCACGGATGCCACGCTGACTTTCACGTTCACCACGCCCGACTACATGGAAAAAGAAGCGGCGGAAGAACTGAAGCCGTTCCTCCGCCGCCCCGTGGTGTACCGTTGGGAAGCCGGGAAGTTTGCCGCTACTTTACCTTGATTTTGTCGAACCCCTCGCCGTAGACACCGATGACGGCACTCTGTGAGACGAAGGCGTGCGGGTCGATGTCCTTTATCAGGCGGAAGATGATGGCCGACTCCCGCTTCCGGGCCAGCACGAACAGCATCTTCTGCTCTTTGCCGCTGTAGAAACCGGTGGCGTTGATGACGGTGATGCCCCGGTGCGGGTGCTCGTTGATGTGGCGTCCGATTTCTTCGTACTTCTGGCTGATGATGAAGAACTGCACCGACTGGCGGGCACTGTTCACCACCTGGTCCAGCACGAAGCTGCAGATGTAGAGCGTGACGTAGCCGTAGACCACCTTCTCCCAGTCCTGCAACACGAAGTAGCCGGAGGTGATGATGATGAGGTCGCACACCAGCATGACTTTCCCCAGGCTGATGTCGCGGTACTTGTTGACGATGGCCGCGATGATGTCCGTGCCTCCCGTACTCCCGTTGGAAGAAAAGGCAATGCCGATGCCGCTCCCGCAAAACGACGCGCCCAGCACGCACGCCATGAACGGCTGGTCGTGGAGGAGCCGGGTGTCGCCCACTATCTTCTGGATGACCGAAAGGAAGAAGGTGAGGGTAAACACGGCAAAGATGGTCTTGACGCTGAACTTCCACCCCAGGATGCGGAGTGCCAGCAGGAGCAGGAAGGCATTGATGCCGAAGTAGGTGTATTGCACCGGGAAGCCGGTGGCGAAGTAGACGATGGACGCGATGCCCGGCACGCCGCCGGTGGTGATGTCGTTGGGCAGCAGAAACACGGTCCAGCCGATGCCATACATGACCATGCCCAGGGCAATCATGAGGTAATCTTTTATTTCCCGCAGCAGGTTCTGCCTGGAGGGAAGGAAGGTGGGTGCATTCATTTTTTCGGATAATCCTTTCAAAAAAACGCGCAAAGATAGTGTTATTTTCCCAATGTCGGACAAAGAAACCGTTTTTGTCAGCCCCTGTATTTTGCCACCAGCTCCTGTACGCCCATGCCCGTGAAGTAGTCCTCGATGAAGTCCCAGCGTTGTTCGTCGGTCAGCTTCGTGCCGAAGAAGAAGCTGAAGAGGGTAATCTGTTCCCCGAAAATCCGTTCGTTGGTGTCGAGAATCAGGTTGCGGTATTCGCCGGAAGCGGCCAGCCGGAGCAGGTGGGCCGGCTCGTTGAAACGCACCGACACGCAGGGCGTGCTTCCCCCCTCCACGCAGAACGACAGCCCGTCGAGCATGGAGAGCAGGTTGAGCAGCATGTTCAGGTCGGAGAATGGCGTGGCATAGAACACCAGCCGGTCGCCTTTCTGCCCCGCGATGCGCTGGCCGAACAGTTTCTGGTAGCGTGACAGGAGCAGGTCGAATCCCTTTGTCACCGTGAAGGACAATTCGTTGGACTCTTTTTTCTTGGTGCTGCTGATATAGCTCACGCTGCGGCCTTCCTCGGTGCGCGACTCCAGCAGGGAGCCCAGAAAACGCTTGGCGGAACGCACGTCCATGTTGTGTTCGGCAAAGACGGCACGCAGTTCCTCCTCGTCGAAACGGCCTTTGGTTTTCCGCAACTTGTCGGACAACAACTTCTTGAGCCCGTCGAACAGGGCATCCATGCGGCGGCGGACGGTGTCGGCATCTTCCTTGAGCAGCACCTCGTGTTTGCCTACGACCACGGCACGCGAACCCTCCCACAGGTTTCCGGTGCCCAGCTTCTGCTTGAACTCCTTGTAGCCCAGTTCCGGGAAACGTTCTTCCCACAGGCTCTCCAGACGCACCCGGCAGACGTTCTCTTCACCCGGCACCGGCTGGCAGTAGGCGGCAAATTCACGGAAGAAGGCATCGCCGGCCTTGTCCTGCACGTAGCCTTCGGCCAGCAGGTTCTGCGGGCTGACCTCCAGCAACGGCCTGCCATAGCGGTGCGCCAGGTCTTCCTCCAGCCACAGCAGGGCGGTCTTGACGAATTGCCCCAGTTCTGCCTCGTAGTCGAGTTTGCTCTTGGTGCGCGGCAGCTTCACCGCAAACTCGAAGTCGGAAAGCGACACCTGCATCTCCTGCTTCTGCCCCTTCATGCGGTACACCTCCATGAGTTTGTGCAGGATGAGGCCCAGTTGTTCCTGTGTGATGTTGCCGGTCTGGTGCAGCCGCTTCATGTAGTAGAAGTCGCGTTCGTGGAAGTCGGTGGCCGACTGTCCCCGTATCCCGGCATCGCGGGCCACACGGCCTATCTCCTGGATGTAGTCCACAAACGTACCCGAAGGTGCCACGTGGTAGACCCGGTCGATGTCGCTGATGTCCACTCCCATGCCAAAAGCCTTGGTCGCCACGATGAGCCGTTTCGCGCCCTCCTTGAAGGCTTGCACGATGGCTGCCTTCTGTTCCCGGTCTTTCTTGCCGTAGTAGGAGGCGACCAGGTGCCAGTCGGCCGGCCGCACCCACGACTTGATGCGCATGTCGATTCCTCCGGCAAAAGGATAGTAGAGCAGGGTCTTGTGGGATTGCAGGTATCCTTCCACACGGGCGGCAACGACGCGCTGTTTGGCCTTGTCGTAGGTCTCGCCTTCGCCAATCTCCATTTGCCGGATGTCGAACCCGATGTTGTGCCGCTTGACGGTACCGACGTAGAGCATACAAGGCTCCATCTGCAGCGAACGGACGGTCTCGAACACCATGTCGTTGTCCCCAAGCGGGTTCCACACGGCAGTGGCTGTCAGCGCAAACAGGGGGAAGGTGTAGCCCAGGGTCTGCTTCAGCCTGCTCAGGTAGCGTCCCAGAAACCAGTAGTCCACGCGGAACTCCTTGCCCCACGTGGTGACGGTGTGCGCCTCGTCCACCACCACCAGGCCGATGCGGCGGTCGCCCACGAAGTGGCGGATGTCATAGGAAAGCAAGAGTTCGGGCGAAAGGTAGAACAGGTCAATCTCCCCCTTGCGCACCCGGCTGTAGACTTCCGCTTTCTGCTCCGGGGAGAGGTCGGAAGAGGCGTATGCCACCCGTCCGTAGCCCAGTTCCTGCAAGCCTTCCACCTGGTCCACGATGAGTGCCTTCAGCGGAGAAACGACCAGGGTAAGCAGTCCGTATTCACGTCCCAGGTAGATGGCGGGCAGTTGGAAGAGCAGGGACTTCCCCGCACCGGTGGGGGCGGTCAGCAGCAGGTTGTTCGCACCGGCTTCGTCCTTATAGCCTTTTTCGGCCTCGCGGATGACGTGTTCGATGAGTTGCCCTTGCGAGATGCGGAGCGTTTCCTTCCCTTTCTGCAAGTCATCATAAATCTCCAGGTCGCGGAAGCGTTCATACCCATACACTTCTTTCAGCAGTGCTTCCACAGACTCCCTGCACGCGGCAGGCACGTTCCGCTGCCTCAGACGGGGCAGGCTACGCACGATGTTTCCTTCCATTCTTTTTTCTTCTTTAGATTGTTCAGGCGGGTAAATGCCTGTTTGCCTGCAAATGTAGAAAGATGGAGGGGCATTGCAAAGTTTTTTCCTGATTATTTGAGTTCAAGCTGGTTCTCCACCAGACGGCGGTACCGGCCTCCCTGGAGGAGTAACGATTCGTGCGTACCTTGTTCGGCGATGCGTCCGTCTTCCATCAGCACGATGTGGTCGGCCTGTTTCACGGTACTGAGGCGGTGGGCAATGATCACCACGGTGCGTCCTTTGTAGAAGCGTTGCAGGTTTTGCAGGATGTCGTGCTCGGTATTGGCATCGAGCGACGAGGTGGCTTCGTCGAAGAAGATGAAATCCGGCTGCTTGTACACCGCGCGGGCAATGCAGATGCGCTGTTTCTCGCCCCCGCTCAGGTCGATGCCCGTTTCGCCGATGCGGGTATGGTAACCCATGGGCAGTTGTCTGATGCGTTCCTCGATGCCTGCGATGCGTGCGGCCTCCTGCAGCTTGTCGGTGTCCGGTGTCTCATCGGCAAAGGCGATGTTCTCGGCCACCGTCCCGCTGAAGATGCGTCCGTCCTGCATCACCACGCCGCACTTGTCCCGCCACGAGTCCATGTTGATGTCCTTCAGTTCATGGCCGTCCAGACGCAGTTCTCCCTCGCCGGGGTAGTAGAAGCCCAGCATCAGTTTCAGCAGGGTGGTCTTGCCGCTGCCGCTGGCTCCCACGATGGCAGTCACCTTTCCCGTGGGGATGCGCAGGTTGATGTCTTTCAGCACGTAGGGATTGGATATGCCTGCATACTTGAACGAAGCATGCACAAATTCCAGCCCCGTCCTCACCTGCTTCCCCGTCAGGTCTATGCTGCCTTCAGCCGATTCGTCGGGTTTGCCGAAAATGTCGTTCAGGCGTTGGGCGGAGAGTCTGGCATCCTGCACGCTGCGGGTGAACGACAGCAGTTCGCCGATGGGGGCGGAGAGTTGCCCCAGCAGGAAGCTGATCATCATCATGGTTCCCATCGTCATGTTGTCGTGTATCACCAGCAGGGCGCAAAGCCCCGTCAGCGTGATGTCGCGCAGGCGGCCCAGGGTACCTGCGCCGTTGTTCATGTAATAGCCGATGTAGAGCGACTTGATGTGCAGGCGGTTCACCTTGTCCTCCAGTTTCCGCCACAGCGAGATGCGGGCTTGCTGGGCGTGGTTTATCTTGATTTCGGCCATGCCCATCACCATTTCGTGCACCACGTTGTTGCGTTCCGAGTTGAGCGAGAAGCCGGCATAGTCCAGGTATTTCCGTTGCCGGATGAAGTAGGCATTGTAGGCAAAGGTCACCGCCGAAAAGGCCATGAAGATAAGGAACACCCGGTAGTTGTAGTGGAGCAGCAGGGCCGAGAACACCAGCACGTTGAGCACAGCCAGGGCGATGGAGAGCAGGTTGTCTGTCAGGAAGGAACTGATGCGTCCCAGGTCGTTCATCTTCTGGATGAGGTCGGTGCGCTGCCCCACGTCGAAGAAATGCATGGGCAGGCGGATGAGCTTGTGGAAGTAGGCCGACACGAAAGTCACGTCAATCTGTATGCCCGACTTCGTGCTCAGCAGGTTCGACACGTTACCCGCCAGCATGAATCCCAGGAAGAAGGCAAACTGTGCCCCCAGCATCTGCCACACCACTCCGATGTCCTTGGCCATAATGCCTGCGTCGATGGTGGTTTTCAGCAGCAGGGGCATGGCCCAGTTGGTGGCTGTCACCACCAGCGACAGCAAGGCAATCCATACGAACTTGCCGCGCTGTTGCCTTACGATATCCCCGGCCACCTTGTAGATCCTGCGGTAGGACTTCTTTCCCGTGCTTCCGGCTTCTTTCACTTTGCCGAAGTCTTCGTTGGGTGCCATCACGGCGGCGATGCCATACTTGCCCATCATCCAGTTCTCCATCAGGTCCTCCTCCTTCATCTTCACCCGGCCATAGGCGGGGTCGGCCAGGGTGTAGGTGTAGCCGTTGCGGTTTTTGGTGATGCGTTCCACCACCACGAAGTGCCCCCTCTTCAGGTAGATAATGCCGGGCAGGGGCATCCTTCGCAGTTCGGACAGGTTGAGGCGCACCGATGCCACCTCAAAGCCCAGTTGGCGGGCGCAGTTCACCACGTCGCGCATGGAGATGCCGATGCGCGTCATTTCGCAAAACTGCCTGATGGTGTCCAGCGAATACCGTTTCCCGTAGTATGCGGCAATCATTTGCAGGCAGGTGGGACCGCAGTCGTTGGAGTCCAGTTGCCGGTAGAGGGGGATGCGCTTCATCGTTTCCGGGGAAGAAAATGGAGGTCAGAGTTTCGTGTCCGGGAATCCGCTCATCAGTGCCGGCGTGTTTCCTGCCGTCCGGGTGCTTCCGTCTGTGGCATTGTTGGCACAAAGGGGCGTGTTGTTGCTTCCGTGGCAATTAAGCTCGTTTTGGCACTTCTTCCAGTTGGTCGAACCGGAGCAGTCGAGTCTGTTCTTGCACTTCGTGTTGTTCGTATGGCCGCATTCTCCGTCGTTCGGTTTGTGCCGGCCTCCTCCCATGCTTGTTTCGCTTGCCAGCAGGAGGGAGTCTTGTCCTTCGGAGAAGCCCCGGGCTTCCAGTGAGGCTACGAATGTGTGTATGTCCTGCATTGTCTTTTTCGTCATGGTTCTTTCTTTTTATAGGGTTGGACAATTATGGTTCACGTGGTCGCGCACCGGGCGGTTCTCTGCCGTGGCTCCACCACCTGGTGGTAGAAGCGGGTCAGGATGGCCTGGTCTTTCTCGCTGTCGTCCTTGCAGTTGACACAGTTGTGCGGCGACTCAAGCGCGGTCTGCACGCAGCCGCCCCCGCACAGCGGGAAGATGCGGCACTGCCGGCACACCTTTTTTGCAAATTTCTGCCGCAGGCGTTGCCGGGCAAAGTCGGGTTGCAGCCAGTCTATTCCGCCTTCGTCGTTCAGCACGCCGGCCCGGTTGGCGGGAGTGAAGTCGCGGGCGGTGCATTTATACACGTCGCCGTTGTAGTTGATGACACACTCGTTCAACAGGTCGCCGTAGCAGGGCGACCGGAAGCCGTCGATGCGCTGGTAGTGCTCCACGACGTTCGGAAACTCCTGCCGGAAGGTTTCGATGCCGGTCTCCAGTTGCGGGCTGTTGTTGTCGATGGCATCGTCCTGCCACACCCGCTGGAAGTCGATGCACAGGCGTTGGCGGGCTTCGGAGGAGAGGTCTTTCAGATCTTCCGCAATGGCGGGGATGGAACGGATGTTCTGTCTGGTGAAGTTGATGCGGAGCGTCACCGCTATCTGGTGCTTCAGCAGCTTGCGCACGTTGCTCAGGATGCGGTCGTAGCTGCCGCCTCCTCCTGCCGGGCGGCGCACTTTGTCGTGTTCTTCCCGTCCGCCGTCCAGCGTGATCTGGAAACTTTTCGTTTCGTTGCCTGCGGCCAGGTGTTGCAGCACCGCGTCGGTCAGCAGGTAGCCGTTGGTGGTGAAGTGTATGCCGCAGGCAAACTCCCGTTTTGCCCGGCACCGGCGGATGCAGTCTGTCAGGGGGCGCACCGTGTCGTTGTAGTACAGCAGGGGTTCCCCGCCGAAGAAGGAGAGGCTGATGTCCTTCATTTCCGGATTGCCGCACAGCCCTGCCATGAACTTCTGCACCCGTTCCACGGTCTGGCCGTCCATCCTGGTGTAGGCCGAATGGTTTTCGTAGCAGTACCAGCACCTGAAGTTGCAGTTCAGCGTGGGGTTGATGACGAGGTGGTAAGAACCTTCGTTGTTGCATCGCTTCATGCCCTCTTCCACGGCCCGCCCGGCTTCGTCGATGGTGTTGTCCACCAGGAAGCCGCCTTCCGTCAGGTTCCGGAAGAAAGCCGGGTTGGCTTGGGCTATTTCCTCTGCACTGCGTTCCAGCAACGGCACGAGTCCGTTTTTGCACACCAGGTACTTGTCCGTAAAGGCATTGTAGAGCAACGAAACAGTACCCGGAAGCGGGATGAGCGAATTGTAGATGCTTTGTTTCATGGGGGCGCGGTGTTTCAGGTAGTCTGCAGATCAAGTCCGGGGTAGCCCAGCGAGGTCAGGGTGGGGGAGGCCGCAGCACATTTGTCTTCATGGGACATTTTGTCTTTACCGTTGGTGCAAGTGCCTTTGTTGTGCGCCGAGTCGCACAAGTTGCTGTTGGTGCATACTGAGTGGTTCGTGCTACCCGTGCACGACTTCCTATTCAGGCAGTTGTCGTTGAGTGAGTCTTTGCATTCCCCGTTGAATGCTCCATCGCTTCTGTTTTCACTTCCGGCCAGAAGGAGGGACTGTTGCCCCGTGTCAAGCCCTTGCGTTTCCAACGACGCGATGAATGCATGGATTTTTCGTGTGATTTCTTTTTCTACATTTCTCATATTATGTTGATTTTGGTGAATGATATGATGCACTTACATATTTATTGCGATTGCGACATCCTTGATTTGAGTTCGCTATTGTCACGCCCCGATACACCGCGTGTCCGTTTGTTTCCGAACGTGATGGAATACGAAGCCGTTATGCGCCAATACCTTTTCTCGTTAAACACGTAGCTGAAATCGGTCTGGTTGAAATAGCGGGTGTCGTTTCTGTGCAGTGTCCGGCTGATGCCGATGGAAAAGTTGGAGTTGTCGAACCTTTTCTGGAATCGCAGTGAAACATCGTGTGCGCTGGGATAAGAGTAAGCAATCCCGACCTCTTTGCTCGAAAAAGAATAGTTGAAAGCCAGGGACATCCGTCTCTTCTCCGACAGGGTGATATCCCCGTCTACGTCTATGTAATACTCATGGCTTTTCTGGCTGGTAAAAGTCCCTCCGTTACTCATTTTCTTGCCATAGCTGTAGCCTATCTCGATGTCCAAATCAAGGCAATCGTCGAAAAGCGACTTTGCATAGTCGAACGAAGCACTGAAGTCAAAAGCATCGCGTTGCATGGGAAGCATCATTACCTGCCCGTTTTCGTCCATCTGAATGAAGTCATTGCCGGCATTTTTCATATACGTGGTGCTGACGTAGAACATGTAGTCATCGAAAAGTCCGTAAGACAGGTATGCATCGAGAATTTTGGTTGTCTTCAACTGCGGATTGCCGGTTCGGTAAGTGGTGGGCGAAGTGTATATCTTGAACGGGTTGAGAGAAAAATAACCCGGTTGGTCTGTCCGGTAGGAAGCCGTAAGTGAGAAGTAGTGATTGTCGTTGGGCATGTAGCGTACAGAAAGATTGGGTACCACGTTGAAGTCGCTCCTGTTCACCTTTTCACCGGTCACGGTCTGCTTGCCATTGGCTTTGTAGCCCTGAATGTTTGCCCCGACACTGAAGTTCACTTTGTCGTTGGGCTGATGCTCGAAGTTGGCGTATGCGCTGAATGTGTGGTCGCGATACTCAAAACGGTTGCTTTTGTCGGTATCGCCGGTATAATTGCCGTCTTCGTAACTTCCGTAGGCATAGTCGTTGCGCGAATAGGCGGTGTAGTAGGACAGACCGGAAACCAGCCGCGAACCCGGGCGGAACTGGTGGATGTAGCGTAGCCATACGCCAATGGCATCGGCACTGGTCTGGGCTTTTTGCAACACATCGGTTGATTCCCCCGTGTCCGGGCTGTAAAGGCTGTGTACATAGTTTTTAGGGCGTTGCATGCGGTAGTCCACATCTGCGTAAAATGTGCTTCCCTTTTCGTCCACCTTGAACGTGTAGTTCAGGTTGGCATTCATGTCCGTGTATTTTCGGGGGTTGTATGTCTTGTTGCGCGTGTGGTATGCGGAGTCTATACGGTCGTTGTCCTGCATTTTGTATTGGGTGGTCACGTTGTCCGAACAGTCGGTGTCATTGCCGCCAACGCCGGCTTGCACGCCGATGGAGTGGCGTTTGTTCAGTTCATGGTCGAGGTTGAAATAAGCGTTGGCGATGAAGTAATGCCCTTTGCCCGAATAGCTCTCCAAGGTCTGTTGCCCTGTATTGTGATACAGGTAGTTGTATTCGGTTTCATTTTTTGTGTTGATATTGTTTAAGTATATTCCCGAAGTGATATAGGTCTTGTTGCGGGTATAGCTTATGCTGAAGTTCCCGTTCTGGCTGTTCCGTCCGTATTGTGTATCGGCCACATACAGGTTGTACTGGAAACCTTCATCAGGCCTCTTTTTCACAATCAGGTTGATGACGGAATAACTTTGCGGCACTTTGTATTCGCCGATGGGATAGGCCACGACCTCGATGCTTTCAATATTTTCCACACGAACGTTTTTCAGGTAGGCATCCATCGGGATATTGATGTGCTTGCCGTTTACCAGAAGTATGGTAGGTGCTTCTCCGGATTCCTTCACTGTGACGTTTCCATCAAGTACAGGTACCTTCAGTACCGGGATGTAGCGCATGAAAGAGTACATGTCGTTTCCCTGCGCGTGCGGCGAATTGTTCAGGTGGTCTATCACCACCTTGTTTCCTTCCCTCACCATGCGCGGCTTGCGGGTTGCCGTCACGGTCGCCTCGTCGAGCGTGATGTAGGCCAGCGTCACGTCCAGCGTTTTTCCCTCGCGGTCGGCTGTCTGCACCTCCTGCGTGTAGCCTTCGTAACCGAATGCGGCCACGTCCAGCAGGAAACGTCCGGGCACGTCTGGCAGGGTGAACACCCCCGCCGAGTCTGTCCGTGTGGAGGCCAGCACCTGACGGTCATCGGCCTGCACGGCGGTGACCATCGCCTCCGGCACGGCTTCCCCGTCGGCATTCAGCACCCGCCCCTGCACCTGGTGCTGTGCGTGCAGGGTGCAGCAGGCGGTCATGGCCGCCCAGATAATGGTAAATACGGTTCTTTTCATGGTTGCGTTTCTTTTATCAGATTTTTAAAATATGCAATGGTCCGTTTCAGCCCTTCTTCCAAAGGAATGGTCGGTTGCCACCCGTCCAGTTCCCCGTGAGCCAGCGTGATGTCCGGCTTTCGTTGCTGCGGGTCATCGGCAGGCAGGTAAGCGATGAGCGAGCCTTTGGCGGCATTGAGTCCACGGTTCAGGCTGAAACCCATTCCCCGGTTCTCTTCGTTGCGCAGATAGCGGATGCGTGAGTCGACCGGCAGGGAGAACACCGTGTCGTGCAGTCCGTCGGTGGAACCGTCATCCACAATGAGAAGTTCCCAAGCTGTGTAGGTCTGGCACAGCAAACTTTGGAGTGCGCATCTGACGAAAGTGCTCTGGTTGTAAACAGGCATGAGAACGGAAACGAGGATATTGGGATTGTTCATGGTTTAAGTGTCCTTGGTTGCTGATGTTCCTTACAAATTTACTGAATGTGATTCACGGCGTATCTTTTTTTATGCGGAAATCAATCCCGTTGCGACAGATCGGACTTTCTTGGGGGCTTTTGGAACAGTGACGGGAGCGGATGCCCGCACCCGTCACAGCAGAAAGGCAGTGCAGGCAAGAAGAATTTATCTGCACCTGCCAAGTTCGCCCCCCCGATTACAGGCCAAAGCCGGGGAATCCGAGCATGGCCATGCTGTTGGCA
>CAYPUJ010000072.1:0-14032 GCA_964413805.1 uncultured Bacteroides sp.
AAATAAGAGGGGACTATGGTGTGACCGGCAACCAAGATTTTGCCAGTTACCAGTCATTGGCTACTATGGCAGGGTTTGATTTGAACTATTATCAAGGACAAAACATTATGGGATGGGGATTCAACACGAATCCAAATCCGGATTTGAGATGGGAAAAAGGAAAAAATTGGAATATCGGCATTGATTTCAGCTTATTCAACTACAGGCTCAACGGTAGTATCAATTATTACAGTCGGAAACAGCAGGATTTGTTAGGAGATTATAATGTGCCTATGCCACCTAATGGAATAGCAACTACATTCGTTAATGTGGGGACAATGAAAAATACAGGCATAGAAGTAGAATTAAGTTGGAATGCCGTGCACCACAAGGAATTTGACTATACCATTGGTTTTGTCGGTTCTACGTCCAACAATAAATTTGTTTCTTTTTCCAATGAATTTTATCAGGGGCAATCATTCTATTGGATTGGATCATGGCCTATGTATCCTAATAATCCCGGGCAACTCCAACAAATTGAAGAAGGAAGCCGGATAGGGGATTTCCATGCGTTCGAATATGCAGGTTTGGACGACCAAGGCAATTGGTTGATTTATTCGAAAGAAGGTGACATCATTCCCATCAGTGAAGGAACGGAAGAAGATAAAAAAGTTGTCGGGAATGGACTTCCAAAGTTCACTATGTCAATGACTCATTCATTCAAATATAAGTCTATTGATTTAAGCTTGTTCTTCCGAGGAAATTTTGGTTTCCAAATATATGATGCACATGACTTGTATTTTGGATTACAAAGTGCTGCGGCCAATTCAAATGTCCTCGAATCAGCATATAAAGAGAATAGGAATGTTACGACAGGTACTACAATCCATAATAGTTACTTTGTCCACAATGGCAATTTCCTAAAATTAGATGTTGCCACACTCGGCTATACGTGGAATACAAGCTCAAAATGGATTGAGAAAATACGTTTTTATTTCACAGCACGTAATTTGTTTACGATCAGTGCTTATCGTAGGGGGCTTGATAAAGATGCCTACAGTGTAAACGGACTTGAGCCGGGCATACCTTATTATATTACATCTTACTATCCGGCTTCTCGTCAATATCTAATTGGGATTCAACTTAACTTTTAAAAACCTGAATGTCATGAAAATATCAAGATTTAAGTATACTGTTCTAGGATTAGGCTTATTAGCCTTTGTCGGTTGTACAGATTTGACAGAAACCACATACGACATTATTCCACAAGACCAATTCTACCAAACGAAGGAAAATGTACTGCAAGCGTTTGTACGACCTTTCGGACACGGATACTGGTTGTGTTGCAGAGCTATGTATTGGTTTGGAGAGTTATCAGCGGATCATTATATGACCGTGCAGCGTGAACAACACTGGTATAACGGTGGCGAATATTTCCGATATCATTATCATACTTGGACAATAGACGATCCTGCCGTATACAACATTTGGGAAGATACGTATAGAGGCATTGCGCAATGCAATTCCAACTTGGCTGACTTTGCTCGTTTAAATCCTGCAGATTATGGGTTCAGTCAGCAGGAATTTGACGATTTTATTGCTCAGACACGAGTTTTACGGGCATGGATGTATATGACAATTTTTGATTTGGTTCATAACATCCCCATCGTAACAGATTATCCCGAGACAGAATTGCCTGAACAAGCAACTCCTGAACAAACTTTTGAGTTTATTGAAGAAGAATTGTTGGAGTCGCTGCCTTTGTTATCCATAAAAGAAAATAGCGGTGGCAATGGCGTAAATCAAGGAGTATGGACACAGGGCGCATGTGCCGCATTATTAGCCAAATTGTACATGAATGCAAGTTGGTGGATTGATGAAGACAAAACGGCTGAGGCTGAACAATATTGTGAGGATATCATTAATGGCAAATATGGCTACTATGCCATAGCTGAACGGTGGGATGCCCCATTTGACTGGGACAATGATACCTGCGACGAACTATTGTTTGGATATGCCTCCTCATTTGGTGGAATACATTGGCTATATGACACGGAAATGTTTTGGCAAGTAGCACCCTTTAAGGCCACAGACTACTTTGAATTTTATGATTGGGGAAATTGTCATCCCAAATATGCTTTACAGCCAAGTCTTGATTTAGAGGGGAAGGAATATTCTTTTGAGAATGGAAAACCTGTTGCAAAGTTTAAAAAGTATCCGGACGATGTCCGCTTGAACAAGTATAAAAACTTGGGAAATAGCCAACGGGAAGGGATGTTTCTATATGGATATCTCCCTTACCAAACCTCAGACGGCGAAACCGAATATGTTAAGTCCGATGACAACTCATACACTTTGTACATTCGGGATCAAGTAGGAATATTTCGTGACACTCCGCCTGAAGAGATTTCACCTAATCCTTCGAATGGTGCAATAACCCCGGAATCGGCAATGCCGTATGGAGACCAAAACACGGGGTGGTGTCTTATAAAATATCCCATTTATAAAAGTACTGATGCAGGAAAAATCGAATCAGATTATGCTTTGATTCGCTTGGCAGAAATCTATTATTATTTGGCAGAAATTCGCTTCCACCAAGGGGAGAAAGCTGAAGCCGAACAATTATTGAATGTAGTGCGCAAACGCTATTACCCTGAAGGTTCTTCCAGTCTGTATCCCGAAGACGGCAGTGTCATAACCGAACAAGAACTGTTGGACGAGTGGGGGCGTGAATTTTTGGGAGAAGGATTGCGCCGCCAGACACTTTGTCGCTTTGGGGTATTCAACTCCGGTACTTGGTGGGACAAAGAACCCGATGCAGACAACCATACGATGTGGGTTCCGCTTTCCCGCACCGCTCTGAATTCGAATCCGCTGTTGATACAAAACCCCGGGTATGATGATATTAGATGATATTTTTCAGTCACTGAAGTTTTCCACCCTTATTGGGGTGGGGAACTTTAGATTGAAAAGGGGCACGCAGGATGCGCAACCGGGATACAGGTACGGAGTACGATCGATACAGGCATCCCGGAAACGTCTGAAATGCACTCCGGAAGAAATGCACAAATTCATCCCGCAAAAGTATAACTATCGAAAGTCTATGAGGTGCGAATAATTCAACAAAAAGCATTATTTTTGTCGCAAGGGGAATACATTTCATTTGTCTGTGTTGGAGATTGGGAAATGGCATTCGAAATCAAACCTGCAAATTACTTAACATTCAAATAAACATTCATGAAGAGACAAATTCTTATGTATGTATGGCTGATGCTGTACCTTTCGGTTTCTGCATCTTCCGGAAAACGATTATTCAATGATGGTTGGCGCTTCAGTCTATGCGATACCATAGGGGTACAAGACGACGCTTTCGACGACAGTGCGTGGAGGAAACTGACTCTTCCGCACGATTGGAGCATTGAGGGACGGTTCGACAAAGATGCGCCTGCCGGCAACGACGGAGGCTATCTCCCCACCGGTATCGGGTGGTACCGCAAGACATTTGAACTGCCCAAGGCCATTGAGACCCGGAAATACCAGCTTTATTTCGAAGGTGTTTATATGAACTCGGAAATTTATGTCAACGGGCAACGTGCAGGCGGATATCCCTATGGCTATTCATCGTTTTTTGTCGACATCACACCTTATGTAAGACCGGGGAAAAATATGGTGGCAGTTAGGGTGGACAATTCACGACAAAAAAATTGCCGTTGGTATACCGGTTCAGGCATTTACCGCAATGTGTGGCTGACCGAAAGCGGACCTGTACACATCGCAGACTGGGGAATTCAGGTGACAACTCCCGACTTGCATACCGTGGTAGTCAAGACTGACATCGAGAATGAGACGGACGTTCGAAAGACGCTCGAAGTAAAGACGGAGGTGTCCGGGCAGTATCAGACCGAAACAGTCGTGCTGGAGGCGGGCGCACGGATTGCCGTAGAACATACTCTATCTTTGTCCGACGCAAAGCCTTGGTCGCCCGAAGCCCCGAACTTATACACGGCTCGGATTACCGTGACCGAAGGAGGAAATGCATTGGACTGCAAAGAAGAACGCTTCGGATTCCGTACCTTGGCCTATTCGGCAGAAAAGGGTTTCCTGCTGAACGGGAAGATTGTCTTGCTGAACGGCGGATGCCTGCACCACGACAACGGCATTTTGGGGACGGCCGCTTACGACCGCGCCGAACGACGGAAAGTAGAACTAATGAAACGGGCAGGCTTCAATGCCGTGCGCACTTCGCACAACATCCCCTCGGAAACTTTCCTGCATGCATGCGATGAATTGGGGCTACTGGTCATCGACGAAGCGTTCGATGGCTGGCGTGACGCTAAAAACACGCACGATTATCATGCGTTGTTCGATGAATGGTGGGAGCGTGACATCCGGGCGATGGTGCTCCGCGACCGCAATCATCCCAGCATTTTCTGCTGGAGCATCGGCAACGAGGTCATCGAACGGAAGAAGATAGAGGTGGTGACCACGGCACGCAATTTGGCAGCCCTCTGTCGGAAGTTGGATCCGACACGCCCGGTCACTTCGGCGCTTGCGGCATGGGACAGCGACTGGGAGATATACGATCCCCTGGCAGAGGCGCACGACATTGTCGGTTACAACTACATGATACATAAATCGGAGAGCGACCACCAGCGTATCCCTTCGCGCATTATGATGCAAACCGAGTCTTATCCCAGCGATGCCTGGAAGAATTTCCGTAAGGTGAAGGACCATACTTATGTCATAGGCGACTTCGTGTGGACGGCACTGGATTACATCGGTGAGTCGGGTATCGGACGCTGGTATTACGAAGGAGATGTGCCGGGCGAGCATTACCATCGTCCGCTCTATCCGTGGCACGCAGCTTATTGCGGCGATATAGACCTGACCGGATTGCGCAAACCTGTCAGCCATTACCGTTCCATGTTGTGGAATGAAAAAGCGGAAGAGCATCTGTACATCGCAGTGAAAGAGCCCGATGGATATAACGGAAAGGTACAGACCACCCTATGGGGCACATGGCCTACTTTTGCGAGTTGGAATTGGGAAGGGCATGAAGGCAACCCCATAGAAGTGGAAGTCTATTCGCATTATCCTACGGTGCGTCTTTACTTGAATGACCGTTTGGTGGGTGAAAAGCCGGTGGAAGAAATGAAAGCTGTCTTTTCTTTGGCATATACGCCAGGCGTGCTGAAAGCCGAAGGCATCCGCAACGGAGAGACAATCGAGACACAAACCTTGCAAACGGCAGGCAAACCGGTCTCCATTCGCCTCACAGCGGATCGACGTGAGCTCAATGCCGACGGGCAAGACTTGTCGTTTATAATAATAGAAGCGGTGGATGCAGCAGGGCAGACCGTGCCTGTTGCCGGTAATCTGTTGTCGGTATCTGTCAAAGGAGCGGCTGCGTTGCTTGCTTTAGGCAATGCCGACATCAAAGACGAGGATCCGTATTTCGACCACACGCATCATTTGTGGAAGGGGCGTGCACTGCTGGTGGTACGTTCCAATGGGAAGAGCGGAAAAGCCGACGTACAGGTCTCTGCCAAGGATATGGACGGCAAAGAAGTGAAAAAGAATCTTTCCCTCCGTTTTAAAGAATAATGGAGCAAAGTGTATAAATATCATAATCCAATAACACTCAAATAACAACCGTATGAAAACGACATTCAAATTTCTCCGTTGCCTTAGTTTGACGCTGTGGGCAACCTGTGCATCCGCCCAAAGTTTTGATTGGATAAGCAGCAGCGAAGGAAACGTGTGGCAAAAAGCCAAAGTGCGCCTGGAATCCAAGGCCGCGCAGACACCCGGTTTGACCGTAAACGATGACGATGGCATCGTGGCTTTCCGTGCCTGGGGAACCGCCTTCAACGAATTATGTTGGGACGCACTTGGCGTGTTGACCCGTGAGGAACAGGATGAGATCCTGTACAATGTGTTCTCGCCCGAAGGCGACTTGCGTATCAATCGCGGACGTATTTCGATCGGTGCCAACGACTATGCCCGTTCATGGTACAGTTGCGACGAGGTGAAAGGCGATTTTGAATTGCGTCGTTTCAATATCGACCGCGACAAGCTGTCCATCATTCCTTTCATCCGGGCGGCTCAAAAGTATAATCCCGGCATGACTTTCTGGGTATCCCCCTGGTGCCCGCCAAGCTGGATGAAAATCAATGGCGATTACCCCGTATTGAGCAGCAGGTACAACAATCTTTCTCCGGAAATGGATTACCTGCTTTATGGCAACACCGGAGGCAATACCGACCCGGACGAAATGAAACTGACCGGCGAACGTGACGGGAAGTTCCCTCGCCAACTGGCCACCACCGACTACATGATTCAGGATCCCCGCTTCCTGCAAACCTACGCCAATTACTTCTGCAAATTCATCGATGCCTACAAGGGGCAGGGCATCCCCATCGATATGGTGATTTATCAGAACGAAGCATACAGCTATACTCCTTATCCCGGTTGTGCATGGACGGCAGAAGGAACCATCCGTTTCAACAAAGAGTATCTTGCACCTACCCTCAAACGCCTGCATCCGGAAGTGAAGGTCTATTTGGGAACGTTCAACACCAACCGGCAAGACCATGTGGAAAGAATCATTGCCGATGAAGGGCTGCAACAATGCATAAGCGGCATGGCCTTCCAGTGGGAGGGACGGGAAGTCTTGCCCGAAATCCGCAGACAGCATCCCGAATGGAACTATATCTGTTCGGAAAGCGAATGCGGCTGGGGAAGTTTCGACTGGAAAGCGGGCGAGCATACCTTCGAGCTGATGAACCACTACCTGGGCAATGGATGCAACGAATATACATTCTGGAACTTTATCCTGACCGACAACGGAGAAAGCCCCTGGGGATGGAAGCAGAATGCGCTCATCCGAGTTGACTCGGAAAAACGTACCTTCACCTATACCCCTGAGTATTACGCCGTGAAACATTATGCGCACTTCATCTCTCCGGGTGCCGAAATCGTTGCTTACAAGCCTGAAGGAGAAGACAAGCTGCCTGTACTCGTGGTGAAGACTCCTGAGCAAAAATGGGTAGTGATAGCGGGCAACTTCAAAGATGAAGCACAGGCCTTCACCCTGCAAATAGGGAAACGCTACCTGAATGTAACGTTGGCCGCACACAGCATGAACACCTTCGAAATGAAGTAATCCCGAAGTGCCTGCGCAAAGGTGTGCCGGCCGGTTACTTATAGAGTAAGAAGATGCAAGGCGTCTTCGACAAGTCCGGCACCTTGCCCTGCCACTCCTTGACGGTGCGCGTCTGTATGCGTTCGTCCTTGCAAGTGATGTTGGCGGCGATGCAGAGCCTGGTCTGGGGGCGGCAGTTGCGTAAGATGTCCTCCACCATCCGGTTGTTGCGGTAAGGCGTTTCGATGAACAGTTGCGTCTGGTGTTCGGCATAGACGCGCTGTTCCAGCACTTTCAGCCTTTTGGCGCGTTCGGAAGCCTCGATGGGCAGGTAACCGTGGAAGGCGAAACTCTGTCCGTTGAAGCCCGAAGCCATGACGGAAAGGATGATGGACGACGGCCCCACCAGTGGCACCACCTTCAGCCGTTTCCGTTGGGCGATGGCCACCACGTCGGCACCGGGGTCGGCTACGGCCGGGCAGCCGGCTTCGGAGATGACCCCCATAGCGTATCCCTGTTCCAGCGGCTTCAGGTATCCGGCGATTTCTTCGGGCGAGGTATGCTTGTTCAGCGGGTAGAAAGAGAGTGCGTCGATATTGATGTCCCGGTCCGCTTTCTTCAGGAAACGGCGTGCAGAGCGCACGTCCTCCACGATGAAGTGGTGAATCCGGCGGATGATTGTCATGTTGTAGGCAGGCAGGACCTGTTCGACGGGAGTGTCGCCCAGTGTGACGGGCAGCAGGTAGAGTGCAGTGTCCACGGTGTTCAAAGCGTTTCTCTCCATAAAAAAAAGAAGCCGGAAGCGGGAACGTAGCCCTCCGCTTCCGGCTTTCATGCTTTCATTTTATCCGTAAATGATGTTTCCGTTTTCGTCCTTGTACTCGTCCAGCCCTTTCTGGTAGGTGTTCATGGCACGGAGGCTCATACCCATGCTGGAGAAACCTCCGTCGTGGTAGAGGTTCTGCATGGTGACTTTGCGGGTCAGGTCGGAGAACATGACGATGCAGTAGTCCGCGCACTCGTCGGCCGAGGCGTTGCCCAGAGGCGACATCCGGCTGGCAAAGTCGAACAGCTTGTCCATGTCCTTCACGCCCGAACCGGCAGTGGTCATCGTGGGCGACTGCGAAATGGTGTTGATGCGCACATGGTGCTCACGCCCGTAGATGTAGCCGAAGCTGCGGGTTATGGACTCCAGCAGGGCCTTGGCATCGGCCATGTCGTTATAGCCGAAGAAGGTGCGTTGGGCAGCCACGTAAGACAGTGCCACGATGGAGCCGTATTCGGCAATGGCGTTCAGCTTCTTGGCGGTTTGTATCATTTTGTGGAAAGAGATGGCCGATATGTCCAGGGTCTTGCCGAGCATGTCGTAGTCCAGGTCGTCGTAGGTGCGTTTCTTGCGCACGTTGGGCGACATGCCGATGGAGTGGAGCACGAAGTCCACGGGGCCTCCCAGCACTTCCATGGAGCGTCTGAACACGTTCTCCAGGTCTTTCACGCTGGTTGCGTCTGCGGGAATGATTTCGCAATTCAGTTTCTCGGCCAGGGCCGACACTTCACCCATGCGCACGGCCACCGGCGTGTTGGAGAGCGTGATGGTTGCACCTTCTGCAACCGCTTTTTCTGCAACTTTCCAGGCAATGGATTGTTCGTTGAGCGCACCGAAGACGATGCCTTTCTTTCCTTTCAGCAAATTGTAATTCATTTGGTCTGTCTATGATTAATTTGAGGCCGCAAAGATAGGGAAGTTTCCGTATAAAAGGCTCTATATGAGAGGAGGAAAAGCGCGAAATAACAAAAAATGCACTAAAACCAACAAAATATGCACATCGTTTCGCCAAAAGGCCGGTACTTTTGCAACCGGTAATTAAGAGGTTTTTTTCATAACAACTATTTATTTAAGGTTAGAATTAGGTTTACATGAATCAATTATTATTTCTTCCGCAAACCACTCGTGAGAGCCGTTTGCGGAAGGATAATAAAAAAGAGAGAGATTGTTGACCGCCTGCTTGATTGCTGCATTAGGAAAGTACTATTACATTAACAAACAATATCAGAATGAACACGTTTATGAAGAATTTATGCTCACTTGCCGCATGGGCTTTTACTTTGTTGGGTATCCATGCATGTACTGCGAACGATGCATCCAAGGCTGTGGCCTGCCCGGCGGAGGAAGCCATTTATGCGGATCTTCCCTTTGATATGCCGCGTGTGGAGCGGCCGGTATTTCCCGATTATGAAGTCAGCATTGTCGATTTTGGTGCCAAAGGCGACGGCATTTTCCTCAACACGGAAGCCATCAATGCCGCCATCCGTGCCGTGCACGAAAAGGGTGGGGGGCGCGTGGTCGTTCCTGCCGGCGTGTGGCACACGGGACCCATCGAACTGCTGAGCAATGTCAACCTGCACACCGAGGACAACGCGCTGGTAGTGTTCAGCGACGATTTCAATGACTATCCCATCATTGCCACCTCGTTCGAAGGACTGGAGACGCGCCGTTGCCAGTCGCCCATCTCGGCTTGGAACGCCGAGAACATCGCCATCACCGGCCACGGTGTGTTCGACGGTTCGGGAAACAGCTGGCGCCCCGTGAAGAAAAGCAAGCTGACCGACTCGCAGTGGAAAGCCCTGGTAAAGTCGGGCGGCGTGGTAGAGAAAAATGTGTGGTATCCCACCGCAGGCTCGCTCAAGGGCGCACTGGCGTGCAAGGAGTTCAACAACCCGGTGGGCATCGAGACGGACGAAGAGTGGAACGAGATTCGTCCGTGGCTCCGTCCCGTGTTGATCAACATCGTGAAGAGCAAGCGCGTCCTGCTGGAGGATGTCACTTTCAAGAACTCGCCCAGCTGGTGCGTCCATCCCTTGTCCTGTGAACACATCACCCTCAACCGTGTCAAGGTGTTCAATCCCTGGTATTCGCAGAACGGCGACGCGCTCGACCTGGAGTCGTGCAAGTACGCCCTCATCACCAACTGTGTGTTCGACGCGGGAGACGATGCCATCTGCATCAAGTCGGGCAAGGACGAAGACGGCCGCAAGCGCGGTGAACCCTGCCAGTACGTGGTGGTGAAGAACAACAAGGTGCTGCACGGACACGGTGGTTTCGTCGTGGGCAGCGAGATGTCGGGCGGCGTGAAGAACATATACGTGGCCGACTGCACCTTCCTCGGTACCGACGTGGGCCTGCGCTTCAAGAGCACCCGTGGCAGGGGCGGCGTGGTGGAAGGCATCTACATCCACAACATCAACATGCTCGACATTCCGCACGAAGCCCTGCTGTTCGACCTCTTTTACGGCGGCAAGGGTGCCGGCGAAGAAACGGAAGAGGAACTGCAGGGTCGCATGAAGGGCAGTGTGCCCCCCGTGACCGAAGAGACACCCGCCTTCCGCGACATACACATCTCCAACGTGGTCTGCAAGGGAGCCGGACGGGCCATGTTCTTCAACGGGCTGCCCGAAATGCCCATCAGCAACGTGACCGTGAAGGACGTGGTGGTGAGCGATGCCAAGTCGGGTGTGGTCATCAGCCAGGCAAAGGACGTGGTGCTGGAGAACATCCGCGTGGAGACGAAGGGCGAAGTGTACCAGGTGAAGCAGACCGAGAACCTCACCATCGACGGACAACCCTACAACCCATAACCCTGTGAACCGAAGAAGAATCGGAGAGGAAGGTCTTGCCGTGTCTCTGTGCGCGGCAAGGCTTCTTCTTTGATTCTTTTGTTTTTTCTTTCCTGAACAATTCGTGCAATGAAACGACTCTTTTTCCCTTTGTTCTGCCTCTTGTGCGGTATGTCACTGGCCGCCGGGGCGCAAAAGACACTGAAACTGACAGTGGAAGTAAACAACCGCTGGGAACATGACAAGGCCGATGAGCCTGTTGTTGTCCGTCTGGCCGATGTGAAACCGGGCTTCCGGGTGCGCTCGGCCGTGGTGACGGACGGGACGGTGGAAGTACCCTCGCAACTGGACGACCTCGACGGCGACCTCCGTGCCGACGAACTGGCCTTTGTGGCCGATATGCCTGCCCGCACGGTCAGACAGTTCACGGTCATCCTCTCGGATGCCCCGTCTGCGAAGCAGTACACGCCCCGCGTCTTTGCCGAAATGCTGGCACGTGACTCCAAGAAAGGCCGCTACGTCCCCGTGCAGTCGGTCACCGTACCCGGCACGGCGGCTTCCTACAGCATGTTGCACCACCACGGACCCGCTTTCGAGTCGGAACTGGTGGGCTATCGCATCTATTTCGACAAGAAGCAGACCATCGACCCCTACGGCAAGTTCCACAAGCGGCTGGAGATAGAAGAGAGCCAGTTCTACCCCACCGACGAGCAGCTGGCACGCGGCTTCGGCGACGATGTCCTCATGGTGGGCAACAGCGGAGGCGTGGGTGCCTTGAAAGGCTGGGACGGCACGGCAGCCACCCACATCGAGCCGGTGGCCTTCCGCACGGAACGCATCCTGGCCTACGGTCCCGTCCGCACCGTTACCGATGTGGAGGTGAAGGGCTGGGAATACCAGGGCAGCGAACTCAACATGACCAACCGCTACATCCTCTACGCCGGGCACAGGGACTTGCGCGTGGAGGTGAGCTTCGACGCGCCGCTGGACAAGGAAGTGTTTTGCGCCGGCGTGCAGCGGATAATGGGCAACGAAACGGTCTCCTTCTCCGACCACGAGGGACTGGTGGGTAGCTGGGGACGTCATTGGCCGGTGACCGACACGGTGAAGTATGCCAAGGAGACCGTCGGACTGGCCACCTGCATCCCCTCCCGCTATGTGGGTCAGGAGGTGGAGGACAAAGACAACTTCCTTTACACCGTGTCCGCTCCCGGAAGCCGGGGATTCCACTACCACACCATGTTCACCTCGCGCAAGGAGACGTTCGGCTATCCCGATGCCGGGGCCTGGTTCGCCTACATGCAGGAGTGGAAGGAAGCCCTGCAGCACCCCGTCGAGGTGAAAGTGACGGTGACCGGGCAGGCCGATTGAGTGATGTGTCCCCTTCGGCCGTATCAGTAGAAGCAACCTGTTCAGGCTGCGGACTGCACCGGTCCGCACCGATGTCTCACCAATAAACAAGAAAAAACTACGATGAACCTGAAAACCCTTTTGTCGGCCTGTGCCGCAGCCCTCGTCCTCCCGTTGGGGGCACAAACACCGAAACCCTATGTGTCGCAAGTGTGGGTGTCCGACCAAGGCGACGGCACTTACAAGAACCCCGTGCTCTACGCCGACTATTCCGACCCCGACGCCTGCCGCGTGGGCGATGATTTCTATCTCACCTCCTCCAGCTTCAACTGCCTGCCGGGTCTGCAGGTGCTGCACTCCAAGGACCTGGTGAACTGGACCATCATCGGGGCAGCCGTGTCCGACCATCTCCTGCCCCTCCAGACTCCCGAACGCCCGCAGCACGGCAAGCTCGTCTGGGCACCTGCGATACGCCACCACGACGGCTGGTTCTACATCTTCTGGGGAGACCCCGACCAGGGTGTCTTCATGGTGAAGTCGCAAGCCCCCGAAGGCCCGTGGACGGAACCCGCGCTGGTGAAGCCCGGCGTGGGCATCATCGACCCCTGCCCGCTTTGGGACGACGACGGCCGGGTCTACCTGGTGCACGCATACGCCGGCAGCCGCGCCCAGCTGAAGAGTGTCATTGCCGTTTGCGAGCTCAGCCCCGATGCCTCGCAGGCCGTCACGCCTTCGCGCATCGTTTTCGACGGCCACGAGGCACACGAGACCTGCGAAGGCCCCAAGTTCTACAAGCGGGGCGAATACTACTACATCTTCCACCCCGCCGGCGGGGTGCCCACCGGCTGGCAGGTGGTGCTCCGCTCGAAAAACGTTTATGGCCCTTACGAATGGAAGACGGTTCTGGCACAGGGAGACACGCCTGTCAACGGCCCGCACCAGGGCGCGTGGGTGGACACTCCGGCGGGTGAGGACTGGTTCCTCCACTTCCAGGACGTGGGAGCCTATGGCCGCCTGGTTCACCTGCAACCCATGCGCTGGGTGGACGGCTGGCCCGTCATCGGCGATGACCCCGACGGCGACGGCTGCGGACAGCCCGTGCTGACCTGGCGCAAGCCCAAGGTGGACGGCAATTACCCCGTCTGCACCCCGCAGGAGAGCGACGAGTTCGACGGCTTTGTCCTCTCCCCGCAATGGCAGTGGCACGCCAACATCAACGAGAAGTGGGCCTACTACGCAGGCGACCGCAGCATGGTGCGCCTCTATTCCTATCCCGTGACCGACGACTGCCGCAACCTTTGGGACGTGGCCAACCTGCTCCTGCAGAAAACGCCCGCCCCCAACTTCACCGCCACCATGAAGCTGACCTTCAGCCCCATCGCAAAATACACGGGCGAACGCACCGGGCTGGTGGTGATGGGGCGCGATTATGCCGGCCTCATTCTGGAAAACACCGGAGAGGGACTTGTGCTCTCGCAGGTGGCCTGCCCCAAGGCAGAAAAGGGTGCGCCCGAGCAGGTGAAAGAGTCGGTACCCCTGACGGACAACACCGTCTACCTGCGGGTACGCTTCGAGTCGGACGGCTCCAGGATAGCGGAAAGCGAGGGCGGACACGACCTGCGCGTGGTGTGCCGCTTCAGCTACAGCCTCAACGGGCGCAAGTACAAGCCGCTGGGCGAACCCTTCCAGGCTCGTGAGGGACAATGGATCGGCACCAAAGTGGGAATGTTCTGCACCCGTCCCGCCCTGGTCAGCAACGACGGCGGCTGGGCCGACGTGGACTGGTTCCGCATCACCCGATAAACAGAATACTTCCGTGCCGTCCGGCACGCCCGTGTCTCATGCTTCATGAGATGCGTATGTCATGCTTCATGAGATGCGTATGTCACGATGCATGAGATACGTATGTCATGATGCATGAGAAGCGCATGTCATGATGCATGA
>CAYPUJ010000073.1:0-13581 GCA_964413805.1 uncultured Bacteroides sp.
AATTATTTGATGATGATGGCAATGCTGCTGTTTGCAGCCATCGGTTTTGCCGGATGCAGTGACGACAACGGCGATGACGACGGAGATTTCAAAACGTTGTTGGTGGGAACTTGGGATTTGACAAGTGCCGTAGGCTATGAAAGAGAACCGAGCGGTGAAACTTATGAATGGGATGAAAGCACCTATGGCGGCAATTATCATCTGACTTTCAACGAAGACGGTACGGGTGACGAGAACGGCGATAAATTCACTTGGAGTGTTTCCGGAAACAGCCTTGTGACGACCGATTCGGATGATGGTGAAAATACTGTTTACACAATCCGCACGCTGACCGCAACCACACTGGTACTCTATTTTTATGAGAATGAAGACGGCTACTATTTGGAAGAAACGTGCACTTATACAAAACGATAACAGCTTCTTGCCTTGGTAGCTGCCGAGGCACTTCTGACATCGGGGCGCGGACACGAAAATCCGCGCCCCGTTTGTGTCTGATTTCTGCGGAAATATCGTATCTTTGCGCCCGTGTTGAATAAAAATCAAGCCCATGACTCGGGAAACTTTTCATATCTTTCTTTGGGCGATGTCTGCCGTCGCCTTCTTTGTCTTTGTCGCCCTCTACTTTGTCCGTGCGGGCTATGGCATCTTCCGCACCCCGCAGTGGGGGCCTTCGGTGCCCAACCGGGTGGGCTGGGTGCTGATGGAAGCCCCGGTGTTCATCGTCATGTTCGTGCTCTGGGCGCGTAGCGGGGCGGGGTTCGCGCTGCCGCAATACGTGTTCTTCCTGCTCTTCCAGCTGCACTACCTGCAACGTTCGTTCGTCTTTCCGCTCCTGCTGAAGGGGAAAAGCCGTATGCCCGTCTCCATCCTGCTGATGGGCGTGGTGTTCAACGTGCTCAACGGCGTGATGCAGGCGGGCGGGCTGTTCTGGTTTCCGTCCGTGCCTCTGGGCGCAGGTCTTGGCTACCTGCTGGAGCCGCAGACCGTCGCGGGACTCCTGCTCTTCTTTGCCGGCATGGGCATCAACCTGCACTCCGACCGCGTCATCCGTCATCTCCGCCGCCCCGGCGACACGCGCCACTACCTGCCGCAGGGAGGCTTCTACCGGTACGTCACCTCGGCCAACTACTTCGGCGAGCTGGTGGAGTGGACGGGTTTTGCCGTGCTGACCGCCTCGCCCGCCGCCTGGGTGTTCGTGTGGTGGACAGCGGCCAACCTCGTGCCCCGCGCCGATGCCATCCACCGGAAGTACATCGGGGAGTTCGGTGCCGAAGCCGTGGGACGACGCAAACGAATCATACCGTACATCTATTAGTCAAAACGAAGAATCAACTATGAGCAAACTCTTTACCCTTGTTACCATCGGCCCGCTGACCTTGCGCAACCGCACCATCCGTTCGGCTGCCTTCGAAAGCATGTGCCCCGGCAACCAACCTTCGCAACAACTGTTGGACTATCACCGCTCCGTCGCTGCCGGCGGGGTGGGCATGACCACGGTGGCCTATGCCGCCGTCACCCGCAGCGGCCTTTCCTTCGACCGCCAGCTGTGGATGCGTCCCGAAATAGTCCCCGGCCTGCGCCGGCTCACCGATGCCGTCCATGCCGAGGGTGCCGCCGCCGCCATCCAGCTGGGGCACTGCGGCAACATGTCCCACAAGAGCATCTGCGGCTGCACGCCCGTGGGTGCCTCCACCGGGTTCAACCTTTATTCGCCCACCTTCGTGCGCGGGCTCCGTGGCGACGAACTGCCCGACATGGCCCGTGCCTACGGCCGTTCCGTGCGCCTGGCCCGCGAGGCCGGTTTTGATGCCGTCGAGATACACGCCGGGCACGGCTACCTCATCAGCCAGTTCCTTTCCCCCGCCACCAATCACCGCAAAGACCTCTTCGGCGGCTCGTTGGAGAACCGGATGCGCTTCATGGACGTCGTAATGCGCGAGGTGATGGAAGCGGCAGGATCGGACATGGCCGTCGTCGTCAAGATGAACATGCGCGACGGCTTCCGTGGCGGCATGGAGTTGGACGAGACCCTGCAGGTGGCCCGCAGGCTGGAGCAGAGCGGTGCCCATGCCCTGGTGCTGAGCGGAGGCTTTGTCAGCAAGGCACCGATGTACGTGATGCGCGGCGAGATGCCCATCCGCACCATGACCCACTACATGACCAGCTGGTGGCTGAAGTATGGCGTGCGGCTGGCGGGCAAGATGATGATACCCTCCGTCCCCTTCAAGGAGGCTTACTTCCTGGACGATGCGCTGAAGTTCCGCCGCGCAGTCAGGATGCCGCTCATCTACGTGGGCGGACTTGTCTCCCGCCGGAAGATAGACGAGGTGCTGGACTACGGTTTCGAGGCCGTGCAGATGGCGCGTGCCCTGCTGAACGAACCGGGATTTGTGAACCGCATGAAGGCAGAAGAAGGGGACGTGCGCTGCAACTGCCGCCACAGCAACTACTGCATCGCCCGCATGTACAGCATCGACATGGCCTGCCACCAACGCCTCGGCGAGCCCCTGCCGCCCTGCCTGCAAAAGGAAATCGAACAAATCGAAAAACGCCAGGCCGCCTATGGAAAGCAATGAACAGAAACTGGCCGTCATCACTGGTGCCGATGGCGGCATGGGCACGGAGATTACCCGTGCCGTGGCCGAGGCAGGCTACCGGGTGCTGATGGCCTGCTACAACCCGCAGAAGGCGGAAGCCAAACGCCTGCAACTGGTGCGCGAGACCGGAAATCCGGCTTTGGAAGTCATGGCGATAGACTTGTCTTCGCTGGCTTCGGTGGCCGCCTTTGCCGATGCCGTCCTGAAGCGTGGCGGGCGCATCAGCCTGCTGATGAACAATGCCGGCACGCTGGAGACGGAACGCCGGATCACGGAGGACGGGCTGGAACGCACGGTCAGCGTCAACTACGTGGGGCCTTACCTCCTGACCCGCAAGCTCCTGCCGCTGATGGGCGAAGGAAGCCGCATCGTGAACATGGTGTCCTGCACGTATGCCATCGGGCGGCTGGACTTTCCCGATTTCTTCCAGAAGGGCAGGCGGGGAGCATTCTGGAGGATTCCGATTTACGCCAATACCAAGCTGGCGCTGACTTTGTTCACCATCGACCTGGCCCGCCGTGTCAGGGACAGGGGCATCGTGGTGAACGCCGCCGACCCCGGCATTGTCTCTACCGACATCATCACCATGCACATGTGGTTCGACCCCTTGACGGACATCTTCTTCCGCCCCTTCATCCGCACACCACGGCAGGGAGCCGCCACGGCTGTCAGTCTCCTGTTGGACCCGGAAGCAGGCAGGCGCACGGGAACCTTGAATGTCAGCTGCCGTCCCAAGCCCCTTTCCGGGAAATACACGCAGCACGTGCAGACAGCCGAACTGTGGGAACGCACGGAGCGCATCGTGGAGCGGTGGCTGTAAAGACAGAAGAAGCCGTCCGAAATCCCGGACGGCTTCTTTCTCTAACTCCTTGTGACTTCTTGAATCGCTCTCAGATGGAAAGCGTTCTCAGCACGTTCACCAGTTCTCTCTTGATTGGCTTGTCGTTCTTGATGGCTTTGGTGAACGGCACGTAGACAATGTTGTCGTTCTCGATGCCGATCATGACGTTGCGCTGTCCTTCCATGAGCGCGTCGATGGCTGCCGCTCCCAGGCGGCTGGCCAGGATGCGGTCGTGCGCGGTGGGGCTTCCGCCGCGTTGCAGGTGGCCAAGAATGGTCACGCGCACGTCATACTGCGGATATTCGTTCTTCACACGTTCGGCATAGTGCATGGCGCCGCCCGTCTGTTCGCTTTCCGCCACGATGACGATGCTGCTGTTTTTCGACTTGCGGAACCCGTTCTTGATAAACTCTTCCAGCTGGTCCACTTCAGTGCTGAACTCCGGGATGATGGCGGCTTCCGCGCCCGAAGCGATGGCACCGTTCAGTGCCAGGAAGCCTGCGTCGCGTCCCATCACTTCCACGAAGAACAGACGTTCGTGCGAGGTGGCCGTGTCGCGTATCTTGTCCACGGCATCCAGGATGGTGTTGAGGGCGGTGTCGTAGCCGATGGTGGTGTCCGTGCCGTACAGGTCGTTGTCAATGGTGCCGGGCAGTCCGATGCACGGCACGTCGAACTCCTGTGCAAAGATACGCGCACCCGTCAGCGAGCCGTCTCCGCCGATGACAATCAGGGCGTCGATGCCTTCTTTCTTCATGTTGTCGTAGGCAGCCTGCCGGCCTTCGGGCGTTGTGAATTCTTTGCAGCGGGCCGTCTTCAGAACGGTACCTCCCTGCTGGATGATGTTGCTGACGTTCTGGCTTTTAAACTCTTTGATTTCACCTGTCACCAATCCTTTATAGCCCCGGTAGATACCTTTCACCTGAAGCCCGTTGTAGATGGCCGCACGGGTCACCGCACGAATGGCTGCATTCATGCCCGGAGCATCTCCTCCAGAGGTCAGAATGCCGATGCATTTAATTGTTCCCATCGTAATTTCTTATAATTTAGTGAATTTGTTTTTTCGTCGCAAAAGTAATGCAAGTTCAGAATAAAAGCAAGACTTGCTTTCCCTATTTTTCATACCTGTTTTCGCGCAATCAGCACTTTGCAAGTTCTTCCCGTATTGCTTCCGAGATTTCTTCCATCAGCCATTTGGGGGTTGATGTGGCACCGCATATACCGATGGAACGGGCATCTGCCAGCAGGGTAGGGACAATCTCCGTTTTGCTGTCAATCAGGTGCGAGTTCGGGTTCACCTTCCGGCATTCGTCGAACAGCATCTTCCCGTTGGAGCTTTTCTTGCCGCTGACGAAGAACACCAGGTCGTGCGAAGCCGCAAACCGCCGGATGTTGGGGATGCGGTTGGCCACCTGCCGGCAGATGGTGTCGTAGTATTCAAAGGTGACATCGGGCGAGATGTGCCCTTGGATGTACTCCACGATTTGCCTGAACCCGTCCAGCGACTTGGTGGTCTGCGAGTAGAGGCGTATGCTCTTGCTGAAGTCCAGCTGTCTGGCTTCCTCCGGTGTCTCAATGACGATGGCCTTGCCGTTGGTCTGCCCCACCAGGCCCAGCACTTCCGCGTGTCCGTTCTTGCCGTAGATGACAATCTGCTTGTCGGGGTCGGTTGCCTGCAGGTGTTCCTGCTTGATTCTTTTTTGCAGGCGCAGCACCACGGGACAGGTGGCATCGATGATTTCGATGCCGTTTTTCCGGGCGATGTCGTAAGTCTCCGGCGGTTCTCCGTGGGCACGGAGCAGCACTTTGGCGTTGCGCAGGCGGTTGAAATCCTCGTGGTTGATGGTGATGAGGCCCAATGCCTTCAGCCGCTCCACTTCCCGGCTGTTGTGTACGATGTCGCCCAGACAGTAAAGGGTGCCGCCGTGTGCCAGTTCTTCTTCGGCCTTGCGGATGGCCGTGACCACACCGAAGCAAAAGCCCGAATCTTTGTCTATCTCTATTTTCTTTTCCATGTGTCCGTTTTTGGGGGAGGGTTTCCGTTTCGCCCGGCAGAGTGCTTTTTTACGCTTCTGTGGCTTTGCGGAACTGTTCCAGCAACCATTCCTTCTGTTCGCCGATGGTCAGGTGACTGTTGTCGAGGAGCAAGGCATCGTCCGCTTTCTTCAGGGGGCTGACTTCGCGGTGCTGGTCGATGTAGTCCCGTTGCTTCACGTTCTCCAGGATGGACTCGAAGCCGGCTGTCTCACCTTTGGCCTTCAGTTCGTCGTAGCGGCGTTGGGCGCGGATTTCGGGAGAAGCGGTGACAAACACCTTCAGTTCGGCATCGGGAAACACGGTGGTACCGATGTCCCGGCCGTCCATCACGATGCCTTTGGCCTTGCCCATCTCCTGTTGCTGGCGCACCATAGCCTGCCGCACGAATGCCAGCGTGGCGATGGGGCTTACACGGGCGGACACTTCCATGCTGCGGATGTCTTTTTCCACGTTCACCCCGTTGAGGTAGGTGTCCGGCCTTCCCGTTTCCGGGTTCAGCCGGAAAGTGATGCGGATGTTTTCCATTTCCTTCTCCAGCTTGCCGGTGTCGATGTCGTCGCCGTTGAAGATGCCGTTTTTCATGCTGTACAGGGTGACGGCGCGGTACATGGCCCCGCTGTCTATGTAGATGTAGCCTATTTCGCGTGCCAGGTCCTTGGCCATGGTGCTTTTCCCGCAAGAAGAAAAACCGTCGATTGCTATGATAATCTTTTTCATCTTTATTGTTTGGTGTGGTAATCTTGTTTTTGGCGATACAAACATACGCAATTTCTGCGGAATAACCTTGGACGGGGGAGAGGTTTGTGCGTCGTGCTTTCAGAAATCGTGCGGCTTGTTCGGACGGTGCGCAACCCTTACCTGTAAGGCGTTTGTTCGGTACAGGTGTGGAGCGTGTTCGACACCTGTAATCCGTTTGCTCGGTACAGGTATGGAACGCGTTCGGTACAGGTGTCCAGCAACCGGATTCTATGTGGCTGAAAATCAGCATGGATTTGAACGGATGTTCCGACAGGTTTGCCGGGTGTCGGGGATGTTTTCTCCCGAAGAATACACTTAAATGAATGTGGAGGGTTATTTTTTAGAGAATCTGATAGTTCTTATTAGGAGTAAAACAGTAACTTTGTGCCATCTAATCACGAAATGGATTAGATACTTGTTTTGCCGTTGCATAATGACAGTCTTTGCCTCTTGTGGCACAAACAGACAACCGGATTTTGTACATTCGCCACAATCCACTATCTTTATGCCCCAAAAATGACATGAACTATTATCTTTATGCCCCAAAATGATATGAACTATTCTGTAGACAACAATGGTTATTATGGTGCGTTTGGCGGAGCATACATCCCCGAAATCCTGCACCGCTGTGTGAAGGAACTTCAGGACGCTTACCTCAGCGTGCTGGAAAGTGCAGATTTCAGGGAAGAGTATGACCGTTTGTTGCACGACTACGTAGGGCGCCCGTCGCCTCTTTATCTTGCGCCGCGCCTTTCGGAAAAATACGGCTGTAAAATTTACCTCAAGCGGGAAGACCTGAACCATACGGGAGCCCATAAGATAAACAACACCATCGGACAGATCCTGCTTGCCCGTCGGATGGGAAAGCGGCGCATCATAGCAGAAACGGGTGCCGGGCAACACGGTGTGGCCACAGCCACGGTCTGCGCACTGATGCAGATGGAGTGCGTGGTCTATATGGGGAAAACCGATGTGGAACGCCAGTACATCAACGTGGAGAAGATGCGTATGCTGGGTGCCACGGTCGTTCCCGTGACATCGGGCAACATGACGCTGAAGGATGCGACCAACGAGGCCATCCGCGACTGGTGTTGCCACCCGCAAGACACCTATTATATAATAGGGTCCACTGTGGGACCCCATCCTTACCCCGACCTGGTGGCCCGGTTGCAGTCAGTCATCAGTGAAGAAATCAGGCAGCAACTTGCGCGGCAGGAGGGACGCGACTATCCGGATTGCCTCATTGCCTGCGTGGGGGGCGGAAGCAATGCGGCGGGCACCATCTATCACTATCTGGACAATCCGCACGTGCGCATCGTGCTGGCCGAGGCCGGCGGGTTGGGCATCCACAGCGGACAGACGGCGGCCACCATCGCCTTGGGACAGGTGGGCATCCTCCACGGGGCACGTACTTACGTCATTCAGAATGAGGACGGGCAAATCGAAGAGCCTTATTCCATTTCGGCCGGATTGGACTATCCCGGCATCGGGCCGATGCATGCCAACATCGCCCACTTGAAACGTGCTGAGATCCTGGCCGTGAACGATGATGAGGCCATCCGTGCCGCCTTCGAATTGACACGGTTGGAAGGCATCATCCCGGCATTGGAGAGTGCCCATGCGCTGGGAACGTTGCCCAAACTGCATTTCCGGCCCGACGAGGTGGTGGTGCTCACCGTTTCCGGCCGTGGCGACAAAGACATCGAAACCTACCTGAAGGCACAAAACCGTATGCAAGTATAGTGTTATTAAGATAAGGAAAGACAATCCCATGAAACAATTCTCTTACCAGGTCGTCGGCCGCAGTCTGCTGGGCGACCTTTATACTCCGGTGAGCACCTATCTGAAAGTGCGTGACATTTTCCCGCAGAGTGTGTTGATGGAAAGTTCCGACTACCGTGGCAGTGAAAACAATCGCTCCTTTATCGGATTGTGTCCTGTGGCAAGCATCGGCATCGACCACGGTGTGGCCGTCTTCCGCTTCCCCGACGGCAGCAGGGAAGAGCATCCCCTTCATCCGGCATACGGTGTAGAACAGGCCATGACAGACTTTATGGCACGTTTCGACGTGTCGGGCGAATACAGCCGTTACTGCGGACTGTACGGTTACACGTCCTTCAATGCCGTGCGCTATTTTGAAGGCATTCCCGTGAAAGACAGTTGCGAAGCCACGAACGATGCACCGGACATGCTCTACATCTTCTATCGTTACCTGATTGTGTTTCACGACTTCCGTCACGAAATGCTGTTGCTCGAAGCGAAGCCTGAAGGCGAGGAAAGCCGGTTGGATCAGGTGGAACGTGCCCTGCACAATCCCCGTTATGTGTTGTATGACTTTCACGCTGTGGGGGAAGTGACCTCCCCTTTGACCGACGAGGAGCACAAGGCCAACATCCGGCAGGGCATTGCGCATTGTCTGCGGGGCGATGTATTCCAGATAGTCCTCTCCCGGCGCTTTGAGCAACGTTTTGTGGGCGATGACTTCAAGCTATACAGGGCATTGCGCAGCATCAATCCTTCTCCCTACCTGTTTTATTTTGATTTTGGAGGATTCCGCATTTTCGGTTCATCGCCGGAAACGCACTGTTGCATCGAAGGGCGCCGTGCCTACATCGACCCCATTGCAGGCACCACGCGCCGGACAGGATGTCCCGAAGAAGACGAAGCGAATGCACGCCGTTTGCAGGAAGATCCGAAGGAGAATGCCGAACATGTCATGTTGGTAGACCTGGCCCGCAACGACCTTTCGCGCAACTGCCACGATGTCCGCGTCGAGTCCTACAAGGAAATGCAGTTCTACAGCCACGTGATTCACCTGGTGAGCCGGGTCAGCGGCATCCTGAATGAGGACACGACCCCGCTGCGCACCTTCATTGACACTTTTCCTGCCGGTACGCTGAGCGGTGCGCCCAAGGTTCGTGCCATGCAGCTCATCAGCGAACTGGAACCGCACAACCGGGGAGCCTATGGAGGATGTATCGGCTTCATCGGCTTCAACGGTTCGCTCAACCAGGCCATTACCATCCGTACGTTTGTCAGTCGCAACAGCACGTTGTGGTTCCAGGCCGGAGGAGGCATCGTGGCCAAGAGCGATGAAGAATATGAATTGCAGGAAGTAAACAACAAATTAGCAGCACTCAGAAAAGCCATTGACTTGGCTGAAAGGATATGACCCATGAAAACCGTAATCATAGACAACTACGACTCGTTCACTTACAATTTGGCGCACCTCGTTCGTGAGTTGGGGGTGTCGGTGGACGTAATGCGCAACGACCGTTTTCAGTTGGCTGAACTGGAAGCATACGACAGAATCATTCTCTCGCCGGGTCCCGGCATTCCCGAAGAAGCCGGACTGTTGCTGGATGTCATCCGCACTTATGCAGACCGCAAACCGATGTTGGGTGTCTGCCTGGGTGAGCAGGCCATCGGACAGGTGTTCGGTGCCCGGTTACTCAATCTGAGCAAAGTGTTTCACGGCGTGCAGACACCGGTAAGCCTGGTTCGCACGGACGATGCCGGTGCCGGTTTTGCTCCTGACCCGCTTTTCGACGGGTTGCCCGAACGCATACCGGTGGGGCGGTATCATTCGTGGGTGGTGGATCGTGCGGACTTCCCGCAGACGCTGGCCATCACCGCTGTTGACGACGAAGGACACATCATGGCATTGCGGCATCGCGAATACCCCATCCACGGCATCCAGTTTCATCCCGAATCTGTACTTACGCCCGACGGGAAAAAGATACTGGACAACTGGTTGTTCCGCCTTTGATAGTGTCCTGTTTGACTTTACTACCAGACTTAACAAGAAAAAGCAACGAATGAAATGAAAGCTATATTGACCCGCCTCTTCAACCACGAAGAGCTCACTTCGGAGGAAACCCGGCAAATCCTCCTCAACATCACTCAAGGAAAATACCCCGAAGTCCAGGTGGCAGCCCTGCTTGCCGCCTTTGAAATGCGCGGCATCACGGTGGATGAGCTGATAGGCTTCCGTGCCGCCTTGATGGAGACACGGGTAACCGTTGATTTCTCGCCTTACCGTCCCATTGACATTGTGGGGACGGGGGGAGACGGCAAAAACACCTTCAACATTTCCACCTGTGCCTGTTTTGTTGTGGCCGGTGCCGGTTATAAGGTGGCCAAGCACGGCAACTATGGTGCCACTTCGGTGAGCGGTGCCAGCAATGTCATCGAGCAGCACGGGGTGTGTTTCACCAACGATACCGTCCGGTTGAGGCGTTCTATGGAGACTTGCAACCTGGCCTATCTGCACGCGCCCTTGTTCAATCCGGCCATGAAAAGCGTGGCTTCTGTGCGTAAGCAGCTGGGTGTGCGCACCCTGTTCAATCTGTTGGGGCCTTTGGTGAACCCTTGTTTGCCCACCTATCAGTTGCTGGGCGTGGCAGACCTGACACAGATGAGGCTTTACACCAATGTGTTCTACAAACTGGGCATTGACTTCGCCGTGGTCAATAGCCTTGACTGTTACGATGAAATCTCCCTGACCGACGAATTCAAGGTGATGACACGCCGTTGCGAACACATCTATCGTCCGCAAGCGTTGGGCTTCAGTGCGGTACGTCCCGAAGAATTGTCCGGAGGCGCTACTCCCCAGGAGGCGGCCCGCATATTCGACAACGTACTTATGGGGCAGGCAACCGCAGCCCAGACACAATGCGTCATTGTCAATGCAGCCTTTGCCATTCAGGTCATGGAGCCGGACAAACCTGTCGAAGAATGCATCGCCTTGGCCCGCGAATCCTTGGAAAGCGGACGGGCCTTGGATGCCTTGAAGAAATTTATTGCCTGCAACCAGGCGTAACGGGAAAACGAAGGAATCATGAACGACATTTTATCGCAAATCGTTGCGCACAAGAAAGAAGAAATAGAGCAACAGAAGAAACTTGTCCCTGCATCGCTCCTTCGCGAGAGACTGGAAACGTACACCAGGACACCGCGTAGTATGCGGCAGGCGCTGGCAGCATCAGAAACGGGCATCATTGCCGAGTTTAAGCGGAGGTCTCCTTCCAAAGGCTGGATCAACCGGCAGGCCGAGTCCACCCTCGTTCCTCCCGCTTATGAAAAGGCGGGAGCGGCCGCACTCTCCATTCTGGCCGACCAGGCTTATTTCGGCGGTGGTTTGCACGACCTTCACGCCGCCAGACCGTTGGTGAACATTCCTGTCTTGTGCAAGGAGTTCATCATCGACGAGTACCAGCTGTTGCAGGCACGTCTGTCCGGAGCCGATGCCGTGCTGCTCATTGCAGCCTGCCTTGGGCGGGAGGAATGTGCCGGGTTGGCCGGATGTGCGCATCGCCTGGGGTTGGAAGTGCTGCTGGAAGTACATACCGCCGACGAGTTGGCTTATATGGATGCCGGTGTGGAGATGGTGGGAGTCAACAACCGCAATCTGGGCACATTTGACACCGACGTGGCCAATTCCTTCCGTCTGGCCGATGCGCTTCGGGCAGCGGCGGGGAGCATGGAAGGCGTGCCGCCGCTGCTTGTTTCGGAGAGCGGCATATCGAAACCGGAAACCATCCGCCGGTTGCGCGAGGCCGGTTTCAGGGGATTCCTGATAGGAGAGACTTTCATGCGTGCCGCTTCCCCCGGAGAAGCGTTGGAAGATTTCATCCGCAATGTACAGAATGCTTGACCGGCCATGAACCTGCTTGTCAAAGTTTGTGGCATGACCGATGCGGACAACATCCGTGCCGTGGAGCAGCTGGGGATTGACCTGATGGGCTTCGTTTTCTATCCTCGATCGCCCCGTTGCGTGGGCAGCTTGCCTGCCTATATGCCGGTTCGTGCATCGAGGGTGGGCGTATTCGTCAATGAAGCCCAAGAGAACGTGCAGGCGTGTGCCGACCGTTTCGGGTTGCACTACATTCAGTTGCACGGAAGCGAATCGCCGGACTATTGCCGGACGCTTCGGGGCCGGGGATTGCGTCTTGTCAAAGCCTTCTCCATTTCGTCGGCCGAAGACATTGCCCGGACGTCGGATTATGACGGCCTTTGCGATTATTACCTGTTCGACACGAAGGCAAAAGGTTACGGCGGCTCCGGCAGGCAGTTCGATTGGCATCTGCTCCGGCATTATCGGGGCGAAACGCCCTTCCTACTGAGCGGAGGCATCCGTCCCGACAGCGGTTCCGACCTTAAAGAGTTCAGTCATCCGCGTCTGGCGGGCATCGACCTCAACAGTTGCTTTGAACTTTCGCCCGGGCTGAAGGACGTGGAACGCATCCGGGATTTCATCCGCAGTATCCGGTGAAACAACACAGTATCATCATCAAAAAAACAAATTATTATGAATCGCATACAACAACTTTTCCAGCACCGCCCGCAAGGTTTGCTGTCTGTTTATTTTTGTGCAGGTTTCCCCGTGCTTGACGGTACGGCCGGTATCATCCGCAGCCTTGAGAAGAACGGGGTAGACATGGTTGAGATAGGCATTCCCTTCAGCGACCCGATGGCCGACGGTGTCGTTATCCAGGAAGCAGCCACCCAGGCACTTCGCAATGGCATGTCATTGTCGTTGCTGTTCCGTCAGTTGCACGGTATCCGCCGTGATGTCAGCATTCCACTCATACTGATGGGGTATCTCAATCCCATCCTGCATTACGGATTTGAAGCCTTCTGCAAGCAGTGTGCCGAATGCGGCATTGACGGCCTCATCATTCCCGACCTTCCTTTCCACGAGTACGAGCAGCACTACAAGCGTCTGTCCGAACAGTACGGGCTTCGCATCGTCATGCTCATTACGCCCGAAACGGAAGAGACCCGCGTCCGCAAGATTGATGCAGAGACCGACGGCTTTATCTACATGGTGTCGTCTGCGGCTACGACCGGTGCGCAGCAGCGTTTCGACGAGCAGAAGCAAGCCTATTTCGAACACATCCGGCGCATGAATCTCCGGAATCCCTGCATGGTTGGTTTTGGCATCAGCAACAAGCAGACCTTCGATGCTGCCTGTGCCAATGCTTCCGGTGCCATCATCGGCAGCCGTTTCATCACCTTGCTGAAGGAGACGGGGGGAGATGCGGACGCAGCCGTCCGGGAGCTTCTCAGGCTCATAGGGAGAGATGCTGTCTGACTTGATACCGGCATACCCAGGCAATCCGTTCTTCCACCATTCTCCGCACGCTGTTCACCTCGTCAATCAGTTGCGCTTGTGTGGGCAGGTAAAGTTTGTATTCGCTGGCCAGGATGGTCTTGTTGTCTTCCGGCAGGGTCATGCGCACGGCGGTGTCGTTCTTGCCGGTGCAAAGCAGGATGCCGATGGTAGGGTTTTCTTCTGCGGTCTTTTCCACTTGCGGGAGAGATATTCAGGCGGCTGCCGGGCTTTGGCCGAGGTAGCCGCCTTAG
>CAYPUJ010000074.1:0-13502 GCA_964413805.1 uncultured Bacteroides sp.
ATGCACAACTTTTTAAACATAAATCTTTTATAATTTAATTCCGCCAATAGGTTATATCTACTTTTGTCATGCTCCAGTCAGCCCGATGGAGGTTGGCGAGAGTGGCATTTTATAAGAAAGACGTTTTTATGCGTTTATCTTCCATCTCTTGAATCTCGCAAATTCTACTCAGAAAGAAGATAACAGCAACAAAGGCGTCTGCGTGGTATGATTATATACCTACATCAGACAGGCATTTCCTTGCCTGCCGACAGATGTGCTATATATCATACAGGCGTGGGCTGACTGGCGTTGCTTATCTTTTCTGAGGGGCAATGCGAGAGCCTAAGGGTGGGATAAGCAGAAGACAGATTCCCACGTCTTTTGTATTTGCCCATGTCTTATTACTTATTTAACGACCGGCGGCGGAGCATCCAGGGATAAATGGCAAAACATCCAAGGATAAACGGCAAAGTATCCCGAAATCATCGGCACTTGAAGCGATGGTGTGAGCTATAAAATGCACAAACTCATACCGCGTGAAGTATAGCAACACACTTTATCTGCGAAGCCCTGAATTTATATCCCTGACTGTCACAAATCCTTCTTCATTCAAGATTCTGGCAAAAAATCGCCTGCCTTGTGCAGTATTTACGACAAATGTGCATTTACTTATTCAATAAGCTTATTAAAATGGATTATTTATGAAGAAGGGGAAAGTGGCATTTGTGGTTTGTCGCCGGAAAGCGAGCGGAACCGGAAGATCGAAAGCGGACGGAAATACGTGGCCGAGAACTACAACTGGGACCTGATAATGAACCGGCTGAAAGGAGTGATTGAACAGGTAGGCCAGGCGGCTTCCCAAAAGCAATGCAAGGAAAAGACAACCCCGACAAAGTCATGACAAAGAAAAGGAAACCTGCCAGAAATACAACCGACAGCAGGAACAAGGGCAAACGCAGGAGCATCTACTACCCCCTGATTGTCCTGATCTGTGCCCTGTGCATCGGCTACGAACCCCTTGCCAGACTGCTGGACGAGCGGGGAATCAGCCTGCCACAGCCATCGGCCGAAACACGCACCGCCGTTCCTGCCCTGCAACTGCCCGAAGGCACGCGGCTGGAACAGCCTGCCCCCTTGCAAAACGTGTCGGAAACCATTCTTTACCGCAAGGGCTACACCGTTTCCTACAATAAGGACTGGAACCTGCCCAACTGGGTGGCCTGGGAACTGAACACCGAAAAACTGGTGGAGCGGGAAAGCCGCACCAACAAGTTCCTGCCTGACCCTGACCTGCCCGAAAGCGAGGCGGTCACCACCCACGACTACACAGGTTCCGGCTGGGACCGGGGGCACATGTGCCCTGCCGGCGACAGCCGCTGGCACTGGCGGGCCATGCGCGAGAGTTTCTACATGACCAACATCTGCCCGCAACACCACAACCTGAACCGGGGCGACTGGAAGGAACTGGAAGAAGACTGCCGGCGCTGGGTACAGGAGGAAGGCAGCATCTACATCTGCTGCGGCCCCATCCTCTACCGGGGCGAGCACCGCACCATCGGGCGGGAGCACCGCGTGGTGGTGCCCGACGCTTTCTTCAAAGTGGTGCTCTGCACCAACAGCCAACCGCCCCGCGCCATCGGATTCATCTACAAGAACACGGCGGGCAACCATCCGCTGGACAGTTACGTGAACACCGTGGACGAAGTGGAACGCATCACGGGCATTGACTTCTTCCCCGCCCTGCCCGACGACGTGGAGCAAATGGTGGAGAGCCGGGCGGACATCGGACTGTGGCGGTGAGTTTTTTCGCGGCGGGTTTCTTCCGATAGCGGGAGAAATGCTTGCCCGACCGGCAAAAGAGAATTATCTTTGCCGCCGTTTTACAATGCAATATGAAAGCAAAAGGCAATTACGCATATCATCTTGTCGCAGTCTGCGTGGTGGGCGTATGGGGACTTACATTCATCTCCACCAAAGTACTGATAGAATACGGGCTTTCCCCGCAAGAAATCTTCCTGCTCCGTTTCCTCACAGCATACGTCGGCATCTGGCTGTTTTCGCCCCGCAAGTGGTTTGCCGACCGCTGGCAGGACGAACTCTGGCTGCTGGCAGGAGGCGTAACGGGCGGTTCCGTCTATTTCCTGGCCGAAAACACCGCCCTGGGCATCACACAGGCCACCAATGTGGCGTTCCTGGTCTGCACCACTCCGCTCATCACCACTCTGCTCTCCCTCCTTGTCTATAAGAAAGAACGGGCCACGCGCAGACTGATGGCAGGCTCGGTACTGGCATTGGTCGGGGTGGCACTGGTGGTATGCAACGGCCACTTTGTGCTGAAGCTGTCGCCTGTGGGCGACCTGCTCTCACTCACTGCTGCCGTTTCGTGGGCGTTCTATAGCCTGATTATGAAAAAGATGAGCGGGCGTTACCCCACCGCCTTCATCACGCGCAAGATATTTTTCTACGGCGTGCTGACCATCCTCCCCGCCTTTCTGGTGCATCCCTGGCAGTTTGCCTGCGAAGGATTCATGCAGCCTGCCGTCTGGACGAACCTGCTGTTTCTGGGGGTGCTGGCCTCGCTGGTGTGCTATGCAGTGTGGAACCTGATACTGAAACAACTGGGGACGGTGCGTGCCTCCAACTACATCTATCTGAACCCGCTTTTCACGCTCATGGGTTCCGTGTGCTTTCTGGACGAACGGCTGACGTGGATGGCGTTGGTGGGCATTTGCTTCATCCTGGGCGGCGTATATTGTGCGGAAAAGAAATGAATCGTATCTTTGTCCCCAAATCAACATTCACGCAGAAAAGAACATGAGCATCGAATTAGGAAGATTCAACAAGCTGCGGGTGGTGAAGGAAGTGTCTTTCGGCCTTTACCTGGACGGTGGGGACGACGGCGAAATCCTCTTGCCCGCCCGTTACGTGCCCCAAGACTGCCGTCCGGGCGACGAAGTGGACGTGTTTATCTACCTCGACAACGAGGAACGCCTTGTGGCCACCACGCAGACACCGCTGGTGCAGGTGGGCGGCTTTGCCTGCCTGCGGGTGTCGTGGGTCAACCAATATGGTGCATTTCTCGACTGGGGGCTGATGAAGGACCTTTTCGTTCCCTTCCGCGAACAGAAAGAGCGGATGGAGGTGGGCAAGCATTACGTCGTCCATGCGCACCTCGACGAAGAGAGCTACCGCATCGTGGCTTCGGCCAAGGTGGAGCGTTACCTGTCGAAAGAGCAGCCTCCTTACCATCCCGGCGATGAAGTCTACATCCTGGTATGGCAGCGCACCGATTTGGGTTACAAGGTCATTGTGGACAACGAGTTCGGCGGACTGCTTTTCCGGGACGAAGTGTTCCGCACCCTTCGCACGGGCGATATGCTGAAAGCCTACGTCAAGCAGGTGCGCGAGGACGGCAAGATAGACCTCGCCCTGCAACGCACCGGCAGGGATGCCACCAACGACTTCGCCCCCATTCTGCTCGATCACATCCGGCGTCACGGGGGGTACGTGGCATTGGGCGACAAGACCCCGGCCGATGAAATCTATGCCCTCTTCGGCGTCAGCAAAAAGACGTTCAAGAAAGCCATTGGAGATTTGTACAAGAAAAGGCTGATACACATAGAAGCCGACGGTCTGGTACTGAACGAAGAAGACTGAAAAAACAACGGCCGATGGTCCATGCACTGCCCTGCGCATGAGCCATCGGCCATTCGTTTCGCCGCTTCCTTTCTTACTCAATGGGTATTCCCTGATAGAAATCCAGAATCTTGGTGCGGAACAGGTATTCGTACTTGGCCTGCAGTTCGTCGCTTTGGGCGGACATCAGTTTTTGCCTGGCCTCGTTGTACTCCACAGCGTTGGCCTTGCCGTTGGTGTACCGCTCGGCTGTCAGCCTGAAGGAAATCTCACTGGCTTCGGCGGCCACGGTGCTGCTCTTGTAGCGGCTTTCGGCGGCCACGGCGTTATACCACGCCTGCTGGATTTCCTGATAGAGGGTCTTCTTGGCATTGTCCAGTTCCAACTCGTAATTCTGGCGTTGCAGGCGGGCCGTGCGTACCTGGTTGCGGGTAGAAAGACGGTTGAACAGCGGCACGCTCAGGCTCAGACCCACATACTTGTTGAAGTTGTCGTTCATCTGCTGGCTGAACGTGCGGCTGAGGGTCGAGTAGTAGTTGGTGCCAATGCTCCCGTTCAGGCTCAGTTGCGGGTAGTAGGCACTTTGCGCGATGCGGATGCTGTGCTTGCTGCCTTCCAGCCGGTATTGGGCTGCCCGGATGGAAGGCTTGTTGTACAGGGCGGACTGATAGATTTCGTCGGGCGCAGTCAGAATCCGCAGTTCCAGGGTCGTGTCCGGTTCTTCCACCAGAAAGCCTTCGGGTGTTTCCAGTTCGATGAGTTGCGAGAGGTCCAACAGCGCCAGCCGGTAGTCGTTGTTGGTCTGTGTCACGTTCAGTTCGTCCTGTGCCATGCTGGCCCTTGCCTCGGCCACCTCGGATTCCGATGCCTTTCCGGCTTCGGCCATGCGGCTCAGCCGTTCATATTGCTGCCGGCTCAGTTCGGCCTGCCCCACGGCCACCCGATGCAGTTCGTCGTTGAAGAGCACTTGCAGGTAGGCCGATGCAATGTTGATGGAGATGTCTTCCTTGGCTTTCTCCAGGTCGGCCAAGGCAGCCTTGAGGTTGAGCTTGGCCAAGGAGTATTGGTGGGGCAGTTCCATGCCTGTGAAGAGGGGGATGCTGGTGCTGAGTGCCATATAGGTGCTGTTGCTGCTGGTGTTGACGTAGACCGTGGAATAGTCCTGCCCGTCCTCGCTCACCACGGCCGTCTGCGTGCGTCCCCAGTTCCAGCTTTGGCTGGCACTGCCGCTCAGGTTCGGCAGGCGTGCCCATTTGGCCGTGCTCACTTCCACGGCACTTTGCTCGGCCGCGTTGGCCGACTGAAGCACGGTGATGTTGTGTCCGATGGCATGGTCGATGCAGCGGCGCAGCGACCAGCGTTCCGTTTCCTGTGCCTGCCCCGCCAATGCGGACAATGACAGGCAGCCCAATAATAGTATCTTGTTCATAAATGCCGATGAATGCTTATTGGTTAACTCCGTTTTTTCATTGTGCAGCCTTTTCTGCCCCGCGTATGCGTGCCGTGGCATCTATGCCGCTTCTGACAACAATCTGTATCCCGTCGCTCATGCCCACTTCCACCTGACGGCGTTCAAACTGCTGGCGGGGCACACTGTCGGTGAGCACATAGACAAAGGTACTGTCGCCGCTGAATTCGATGGTGCTTTCGGGCACAGCCAGGATGCCATTCGCCCGTTCCAACACGATTTCGGCATTGGCCGAATAGCCCGAACGGATCCGCACGCTGTCGGGCACCGTCACGGCAGCCTTCACCTCGAACTGGTTGGCACCGTTGTCTTCCGTGGCCTTGGGCGAGATATATTCCAGCGTGGCCTCGAACGAATAGTTCTGCAGTGCCCCGATGGTCAGCTTCACGGGCATTCCTTCGTGCACACGTCCCACTTCCGTTTCGTCGATGTTGCCCCGGAAGATGAGGTCGTTCATGTCGGCCACGGTGGCAATGGTAGTGCCGTCGTTCATGGTATTGGCCATGATGACCGAGTTACCCACCTTGATGGGAATATCGAGTATCAGTCCCGTGATGGTCGACCGGATGAGGGTGCTGCTGATGTCGACACTGGCCTGCGTGATGCCTTCCTTCACGATCTGTAGGTTGTCGCGGGCGGCCTGGATTTCTTCGCGGGCCTGCTCCAAGGCCAGCCTGGTCTGGTCGTATTCGTCGGCACTGATCAGTTGCTGGTCGTAGAGTTTCTTCGAGCGGGCATAGTCCGTTTCGGCCTGCGCACCGTTCACCTCGGCCAGGCGCACCCGGCTTTCCGCCGAGTTGAGCGTGCCCAGGTCGGGGATGACTTTCACTTTGGCAATGACTTCTCCCTCTTTCACCGCCTGTCCCGCCTCTTTGTAGACTTCGGATATGATGCCCGATATTTGCGGCTTGATTTCCACCTCGTCGCGCGGCTCCACTTTGCCGGTGACTACGGTGGTCTTTTGCAAGTCGGTCACTTCGGGACTTACGATGTCATACACAGTGACGGCGGGTTTCGACTTCTGGTACAGAAAAACGAACGTCCAGACGAAGATGCCGGCCACAACGACCAGCAATGCGATTTTCAACACTTTTTTTGCTTTCATGTTTTATGCGTGGTTTTAATGATTAATTCTTTTTCTCGTGATAAGGAAGGGGAAACCGGCCCCTCCGGATGGCTTATTCATCCCTTATCGCTTCGATGGGTTTGATGGACATGGCGCGGTAGGCAGGTGCCAGCCCCGCCAGCAGTCCGAGTGTGATGAGCAGGATGCACGTGCCCACAGCCGTGCCAAACGACACCTGGAAGTGCGTCTCGATTATTCCGGACGGGTTGGCCGCCGTTTCCAGCACCGAGAGCACAAACACGCCGAACGAAATGCCCGCCATGCCGGCCACGGTGGTCAGTACCATGCTTTCCGAAAGGATTTGCTGGAGGATGTCTCCGGGACGCGCCCCGATGGCACGCCGGATGCCAATCTCGGTGGTGCGTTCCTTGACGGTGACCATCATGATGTTCGACACCCCGATGGCACCGGCCAGCAGCGTACCCAGCCCCACCATCCAGGCCAGGATGCGCACGCCCGTCAGCAGGTTGTCCATCATGCTGAATATGGATTCGAGGTCGAGCATCATCACGGCCTGCCTGTCGTCGGGATGGATGTAGTGGGCTTCCTTGAGGCGGCGTTCCACTTCGGGCTTCACGTCGCGCACTTTCACGCCGGGCTTCACGGTGAAGCACATCACCTCCACGGTATTGCCCAGGTTGTAGACTTTCTGCATGGTGGTGTAAGGCAGGGTGACGGCTTCGGATGCCTGTCCCTGTATGTTGATGTTGCCCTCCGAAGAGCACATACCCACCACACGGTAGTAGATGCTGTCCACCTGCACGTATTTCCCGCAGGGATCCTCACCGGAGTTGAAAAGGCTCTCGTAGACACGTTTGCCAATGACGCACACCTTGCGTGCCTCACGGATGTCCACGTCGTTGATGAAGCGCCCGTAGGCCATCTCCTGGTGTTCCAGTTGCTCGTAGTTGGGGTAAAGTCCCTTGATGCTGCAATCATACTTGTTGCCTTCGTAGACGGCGGTCTTTCCCCAGTAGGCCACAGAGGGTGTCACCACGTCCACGCCTTCCACTTGGCGGATGCGGTCTATGTCAGCCACCTCCAGGTTCCAACTGCGGCCTTTGCGGAAACCCTTGTAGGGTTCACCGGTCTTGTTGGCTATGACGAAACCCGAGTTGGTGGCAAAACCCTCAAACTCTCCCTGCAAGAACTCTTGCAAGCCCTGCCCTCCGCCGATGAGAACCACCAGCATGAATATTCCCCAAAACACGCCAAAAGCGGTCAGCAGGCTCCTCGTCTTGTTGCGGGTGATGGTGACGAGGATTTCTTCGCATGTGTCTCTGTCTATTTTCACGTTTGCTAATGATTAATAGTCAATGTATAACAGCCGGTCCGCGCGGACCGGGAAAAGTCCTCACTCTTCATTCTCAATTCTTCATTCTCGATTCTCAATTTAATCACTCTGCCCTCAACGCCTCGATGGGCCGGATCTTCACGGCCTTGCGTGCGGGGAAAAGTCCGGCCAGCGTACCGGCCACAATGAGGGTAAGGGTGGCTTGCAGGGCGATGCCGATGTCCACCGTAGGGTCGGTAAACATGCGTGCCTCGAACATGCCCGTGTCTGCCGTCTGGCTGCCGAAGGCTGCATCCATCCACTCTGTCACCCCGATGCCCGCCACCATGCCGATGTAGCCGAACAGGGTAGTGATGGTGACACTCTCCACAATGATGAGCCAAAGGATGCTGCGCGGCTTGGCTCCCAATGCCTTGCGGATGCCGAACTCGTGGGTGCGCTCGCGCACGGTGATGAGCATGATGTTGCTCACCCCCACAATGCCGCTGAGCAGCGTGAAGATGCCGATGACCCAGATGGCGATGCGCAGCACGCTCATGGCCGACATGGTTCGCATGTAGTCGGTAAAGCGGTTCCATATCCAGATGGCACTTTCGTCCGTGGGGTCGAAGCGGTGGTTGGCGGCAATGACGCGGCGGTAGTCTGATTCAAACGCCTCGTTGGACTCGATGGAAGTGAGGTTCTTGGTGGTGAAGATGATGGTGTTCAGTTTGTCACCCTTGTTGTAGATGGTCTGCAAGGTGCTGAAAGGGATGAAAGCCTGGCTGGGTTCGGAACTGCCCTCGTCGTCGTAAAGACCCACTACCTGGTAGGCCACGTCACCGGCATTGACAAACTTCCCGTAGGGCGAAGTATGGCTTTTGCCGAACAGGATATCGGCCGACTTCTTGTGAAGCACGATGACCTTGCGCCGCTCGTTGATGTCGATCTGGTTGATGAACCGACCGCCGGCCGTCTTCACCGCCTCTACTTCCACATAGTTGGGAAAGACACCCTGCAGCGAGAGGTTGACATACTCCGCCCCGTAGCTGATGGAGAGACTGCTTTGCGAAAGGGTAGCTCCCACGCCCTCCACATGGTCGGGGAAGGCTTGCCCCGTGGCAGCCAGGTCGCGATTGTCCAGTTCGATGCGCCGGCCTTCCTTCAGTCCGTCGTAGGGCTTGGTGGTCCAGCCCCGGTAGATACGGATGGAGTTCAACGCCCGATCGGACACGTTCTGCTCGAAGGCATGGATGATGCCATTGCCCGCACCCAGCAACACGATGAGCATGAAGATGCCCCACGCCACGGCAAAACCGGTGAGGGCTGTGCGTAACTTGTTGCGCTTGATGGTGCCGAATATTTCTTGCCAAAGATCAAACATGATGGGGATTGTTTAGTAGCGTTATTTCATCAGTCCTCCCTGTCCGAAGGGCGAGGCATCGTGGCGCAGGTTCTCGTCGATGCTGCCAATCACGCCGTCCTTGATGTGGATGATTTTGTCCGTCTGGTTGGCCACGCCGCTCTCGTGGGTCACGACCACGATGGTCATGCCTGTCCGGTGCAGGTCTTTCAGTATCTGCATCACTTCCACCGAGGTCTTGCTGTCCAATGCGCCGGTGGGTTCGTCGGCCAGGATGATTTGCGGGTGGGTAATGAGGGCACGCGCAATGGCCACGCGCTGTTTCTGCCCGCCCGACATTTCGTTGGGCATGTGGTGCGCCCAGTCTTTCAGCCCCAAACGGTCCAGGTACTCCAGGGCCAAGGCATTGCGTTTGCGGCGGCTCACTCCCTGATAGAACAGCGGCAGGGCCACGTTTTCCACCGCGTCTTTGAACGAAATGAGGTTGAACGACTGGAAGATGAAGCCAATCATGCGGTTGCGGTATTCAGCCGCTTTCGACTCGCTCAGATTCTTGATGAGGGTGCCGTTGAGGTAATAGTCGCCAGTGTCGTAGTTGTCCAGAATCCCCAATATATTTAATAAGGTGGACTTCCCGGAACCCGAAGCTCCCATGATGGAAACAAACTCTCCCCGCCCGATGTGCAGGTTGACGCCTTTCAACACGTGCAAAGGCGCCCCGTTGTAGTAGGTCTTGTTAATGTCTTTTAAGCGTATCACGATTATGTCCTGTTTTTGTTTATCTGTTCAATACAGACGCAAAAGTAGTGCAAAAAGTTGCAGACGGCTCAAGGTTTTTATAAAAAAGATTTTGAAGTGTCGTTTTTCTTTATGACTTTTGCATCCATCATAAACAATTAATCTTTTTAAAAGAAAATATCATGAACTCCAACATGGAAAAGCCCTACGTAGTGGGTATTGACATAGGCGGCACGAACACCGTCTTCGGAATAGTGGATGCACGCGGCACCATCATTGCAAGCAACTCCATCAAGACAGGCACGTATGAACGGGTTGAAGACTACGTGAACGAAGTCTGCAAAAACCTCCTGCCGCTCATCGAAGCCAACGGCGGCACAGACAAAATCAAGGGTATCGGCATCGGTGCACCGAACGGGAACTACTACAAGGGCACCATCGAGTTTGCCCCCAACCTGCCGTGGAAAGGCATCATCCCCCTGGCCGAGATGTTCGGGCAGTGTACGGGCATTCCCACCGCACTGACCAACGATGCCAATGCTGCCGCCGTCGGCGAAATGACCTACGGAGTGGCACGGGGCATGAAGGACTTCATCATGATTACCCTGGGCACGGGCGTGGGCAGCGGCATCGTCATCAACGGGCAGGTAGTGTACGGGCACGACGGCTTTGCCGGAGAACTGGGGCACACCATCATCCGCCGCGAAAACGGACGCCTTTGCGGATGCGGACGCAGGGGTTGCCTGGAAACCTACTGTTCGGCCACGGGCGTGGCACGCACCGCGCGCGAAATCCTCACCGCCAGCACCGAACCGAGCCTGTTGCGTTCCGTTCCCGCCGAAGAAATCACCTCGAAAGACGTGTACGACGCAGCCGTGAAGGGCGACAAGCTGGCCAAGGACATCTTCGAGTTTACGGGCACCCTGCTGGGCGAAGCCCTGGCGGACTTCATTGCCTTCTCCAGCCCGGAAGCCATCATCCTGTTCGGCGGGCTTGCCAAGTCGGGCGACTACATCATGAAACCCATCCAGAAAGCCATCGACGAAAACGTGCTGAACCTCTTCAAGGGCAAGACCAGGCTGCTGGTGTCTGAACTGAAGGACTCCGACGCAGCCGTGCTGGGAGCCAGTGCCTTAGGCTGGGAACTGAAATAAGCTTTTTTTTCGTACCTTTGCACCGTGAAAAAGAAACGTTTATTTAAACAGGACATTTATGGCAAAAAAAGCTCTTTTAATGATTCTGGACGGTTGGGGAATAGGCGACCGCCAGAAAGATGACGTGATTTATGTAACCCCCACTCCTTATTGGGACAGCCTTCTGGCCGAATACCCGCACTCGCAGCTCCAGGCCTGCGGCGAGAACGTTGGCTTGCCCGACGGGCAGATGGGCAACTCCGAGGTGGGACACCTCAACATCGGTGCCGGACGCATCGTCTACCAGGACCTGGTGAAAATCAACCGCGCCTGCGCCGACGGCAGCATCCTGAAGAACAAGGAAATCGTTTCCGCCTTCTCCTATGCCAAGGAGAACGGCAAAGGCATCCACTTCATGGGCCTGACCTCAACGGGCGGCGTGCACAGTTCGTTCGACCACCTCTTCAAGCTCTGTGACATTGCCAAGGAATATGGCCTGGAAGGACGCACCTACATCCATTGCTTCATGGACGGACGCGACACCGACCCCAAGAGCGGAAAAGGATTCATCGAACGGCTGACCGAACACTGCGCACAGTCGGCAGGCGCGATTGCCAGCATCGTGGGACGTTTCTATGCCATGGACCGCGACAAGCGTTGGGAACGCATCAAAGAGGCTTACGAACTCTTGGTGAACGGACAGGGCAAGCAGGCCACCGACATGGTGCAGGCCGTGCAGGAGAGCTATGACGAGGGCGTGACCGACGAATTTATCAAGCCCATCAACAACTGCGCCTTCGACGGCACCATCAAGGAAGGGGACGTGGTCATCTTCTTCAACTACCGCAACGACCGCGCCAAGGAACTGACCATCGTGCTGACCCAGCAAGACATGCCTGAGCACGGTATGCACACCATCCCCGGACTGCAATACTACTGCATGACCCCCTACGATGCTTCCTTCAAGGGTGTCCACATCCTTTTCGACAAGGAGAACGTGGCCGACACACTGGGCGAGTACCTGAGCAAGCAGGGCAAGAAGCAACTGCACATAGCCGAGACGGAGAAGTACGCACACGTCACCTTCTTCTTCAACGGCGGACGCGAAACTCCTTTTGACGGCGAGGAACGCATTCTGGTTCCTTCTCCCAAAGTTGCCACTTACGACCTCAAGCCGGAGATGAGTGCTTACGAGGTGAAGGACAAACTAGTGGAAGCCATCAACACGCAGCAGTATGATTTCATCGTGGTGAACTATGCCAACGGCGACATGGTGGGACACACCGGCGTGTACGAAGCCATCGAGAAAGCCGTCGTGGCCATCGACAACTGCGTGCGCGACACCGTGGAAGCCGCCAAGGCCAACGACTACGAGGTCATCATCATTGCTGACCACGGCAATGCCGACCATGCCCTCAACGCCGACGGCACGCCCAACACGGCGCATTCGCTCAACCCCGTGCCTTTCGTCTACGTCACCACGAACAAGGATGCCCAAGTGGAGAACGGCGTACTGGCCGACGTGGCCCCGTCCATCCTGCACATCATGGGCTTGCCACAACCGGCGGACATGACAGGACGTGATTTAATTAAAAATTGAGAATTGAAAATTAAGAAATGAATGACAGACAAAGAGAATGTTATTCATGCCAAAACGTATGCGTTCGCTATTCGCGTAGTGAACGCATACCGTTTTTTATACGATTCTCAAAAAGAATATGTACTCTCCAAGCAAATGTTGCGCAGCGGAACAGCCATCGGTGCCTTGGTGGCAGAGGCTCATCATGCCCAAAGCAGTGCCGATTTTCTGAACAAGATGAACATCGCCTTGAAAGAAGCTAACGAAACTTCCTATTGGTTGTCTTTGCTGAAAGATACAGGTTATCTGAAAACAGAACAGTATGATTCCATTGCCAAAGATTGCAATGAAATCATTGCGCTTCTGGTCAGCATCGTTAAATCCTTGAAAACAAAATTAGGCAAATGAGCAGAGTGGTGTTATTTCTCAATTTTTAATTCTCAATTCTCAATTCAACAAATGCTCCAGATACAAGATGTCGTTGTCAGTTTCGACGTACTGAAAGAAAAATTCCTTTGCGACCTCTCCGCCTGCCGGGGTGCGTGCTGCATCGAGGGCGATGCCGGTGCCCCGCTGGAACCGGACGAAGTGACACAGATAGAAGAAGTGCTGCCCCTCATCCGGGACGGACTCTCGCCCGAAGCCCGGGCCATTATCGACAAACAAGGCGTGGCCTACATAGACTGCGAAGGCGACCTGGTGACTTCCATCGTGAACGGCAAGGACTGCGTTTTCACCTGCTACGACGAGCGGGGTTGCTGCTATTGCGCCATCGAGAAGGCGTGCCGCGAGGGGAAGACCGGCTTCCTCAAACCCGTGTCCTGCCACCTCTACCCCATCCGCGTGAAAGACTTCGGTGAATTTAAAGGCGTGAACTACCACCGTTGGGACGTGTGCAAGGCAGCTGTCCTGTTGGGGCAACGGGAGAACCTGCCCGTCTACCGGTTCCTGAAGGAACCGCTCATCCGCAAGTTCGGAGCCGACTGGTATGCCGAACTGGAGGTGGCTGTGGAGGAACTGAAGAAGCAGAACCTTCTGTGACCCTCAAAACAAAATCAACATAGGCCGTAATCCAATTGTTCAGGATGTCGGCACGCAGGTCGGCAAAGACAGGTATCTCCGCCATATCTGCCTCATGATAGCGGTTGGGGAACTGCTGCATTCGCAATCCTTGTAATCAACTGTATATGAAGCATTTGTTAAG
>CAYPUJ010000075.1:0-13349 GCA_964413805.1 uncultured Bacteroides sp.
CATACGTCAGGTTGCTGCTGCCCATGATGGCCTGTATCTTGTTGAAGTTGTCATCGGGACGGTGGGCAAGATAGAGCTTGGCGTGCAACGGCTCTTTCAAGTACAACTTTACGCATACCCTGCCCTCTTTCAGCTGCACGGACAGACGGCGCAAAGTACGCTCGTCGGCATTAGTGGGCAAACCCAATAATAGCTGGTTTCTGAAATCCTGCGCAATCTGCCTCTTGCAACGCTGCACGTATTCCGAATCGGGCAGGACTTCCTGACACGAATAAAGGCAGCGTATCAAATCCTCATCGGGGCGGTGCATGCCAACCAGCAGGCGGCAATGCCTCATCATGCGCTTGTCATCCTCGTACACATAACCGCCGGGCAGTTTGTCCACCTGTTCCACTATCAGGTTCCAGCCGCGCAGGTTGAAATAGCCTACGCAGAAATCGACGCGCTTTACTCCGGCATTCTCTATGATGCCGCGAAGCCCGTCCGTAAACTTTATGTCTATGTTGTCGTATATCCGTGCCATTGTCTCATGGTAGATAACATATCCTCAATACCACATTTAAAAGCACAAAATTATTAAACAAGATTCAAGTACAAAACAAAAGAGAAACAATATTTTCTAAATCATAATTAAACTCCTCTTTTCTCCCTGCCAAACACCCTTCACCTGCCCGTCAAAAGGACACGGTGCTCCACACCTGCAACCGTTTTCCTGGATGCCTGTACGGAACGTGCTCCACACCTGTACGGAACAAATGGATTGCCTGCACGGAACACGTTCCGTACAGGCATCCAACAACGGCCATGTACATATCTGTTTATCAGCGTAATAACAAATCCGCCGAAAGAACTTCCTCCGCAGTTCTGCCGAAGGCTTCAAAGCTGTTCTTGTTTTTCTTCCCCTTTTACTTGCAGGAGCAAAATCCTTTTGCTTCCTTTGTGATACCTTTATGATATAATACACGCACTGTCATGAAAACTATCCTATCCCCTTCCATCCTCTCCGCCGACTTCGGCCACCTGGCAAAAGACATCGAGATGCTCAACCGGAGTGAAGCCGACTGGATGCACATCGACATCATGGATGGCGTGTTCGTGCCCAACATTTCGTTTGGATTCCCGGTGCTGAAACACGTGGCACGCATCGCACAAAAACCGCTGGACGTACACCTGATGATCGTCCAACCGGAAAAGTTCATTCAGGAAGTCCGGGCATTGGGGGCGTACATCATGAATGTACACTACGAAGCATGTCCGCACCTGCACCGCGTGGTGCAACAGATACGCGAAGCCGGCATGAAACCGGCCGTGACGCTGAACCCCGCCACCCCCGTGTGGGTGCTGGAGGACATCATTGCCGACGTGGACATGGTGCTGCTGATGGGTGTCAATCCGGGCTTCGGCGGACAGAAGTTCATCGGGCATACCGTGGAGAAGGTGCGCGAACTGCGCAGGCTCATCGACCGGAGCGGCTCGCAGGCATGGATTGAGGTGGACGGGGGCGTGAACCGCGAGACCGGTGCCCGGCTGGTAGAGGCCGGTGCCGATGTGCTGGTGGCGGGCAGTGCCGTCTTCAATGCTCCTGACCAGGAGGAAGCCATCCACATCCTGAAGAACCTGTAATGTCCGGAACCGGTTACCACCTTCCTCCCTCGTTTCGGATCCTGGTGTGTTTCATCATAGGCATCGTATGCGGAGATGCCTGGCCCGAACATCTCGCGTTCGGCGTGGGAGGCACGGCGGTGGGCTTCACGATCATGCTGGTGTGCCGCAAGCGGGGCGCGAGATACGGCCTGTTCGGATTGTCCGCCTGCGTCACGACGGGCTGTCTCGGCTTTGTGCTGATGGTCTTCCAACTGGAGGAAGCGGCCTACGACTTCACCGGAGAGCGTTCTTTCTACCGGGTGAGCATCGTGAAGCCTCCGGAGGAGAAGGCACGCAGCGTGCTGTGCCACTCCGTCCTGAAGGAGGAATGGAGACAGGACGCGGCCCGTCCCGTCGAGGGAAAGAAACAGTTCCTGCTCTACCTGGCCAAAGATTCGGCCTCCCTGGCCCTGCAACGCGGCGACGAACTGCTGATATACACCTGCCTGGCCGCACCGGAACGGGGCAACATCCCCGGTGCTTTCGACTATGCCCGCTTCCTCGCACGCCGGGGCGTGAGCGGCACGGCCTACGTGCCGGCGGGACACTGGATGCCGACCGGGCACAAAGACCCGCCTTCCTTCCTGCAAAAGGCATTGGACATCCGCAAGGAAGTGGTCGGCCTGTACCGCAGGCTGGGATTCCAAGGCGACGAACTGGCTGTGCTGTCTGCCCTCACCGTGGGCGACCAGGACGAACTGAGCGATGAAATCACGGAGACCTACTCCGTGTCGGGCGCCAGCCATGTGCTGGCTCTTTCGGGTATGCATATCGCACTCATCTATGCACTCCTGGCGTGGATGCTCGCTCCGCTGTGGCGGCGGCGCATCCGCCTCAAGCCCTACCTGCGGCTTGTCATCATCTTCTTCCTCTGGGGCTTTGCCTTCATCACCGGACTTTCGCCCTCGGTGGTGCGTGCCGTCGCGATGTGCACGCTGTACATCCTCGTCAGCCTGCGGGTGGAACAGGCGTGGTCCATCGACACGATGACAGCCGCCGCCTTTGCCATGCTGGTGTACAACCCGGCCTGGCTGTTCGACGTGGGATTCCAACTCTCGTTCCTGGCGGTTGCCGCCATCCTGGAGATTCACCCCAAAATCTTCGCTCTGTGGAAGTGCAGGTATCCGCCGGTGCGGAAGGTGTGGGGCATGATGAGTGTCTCCATCGCCGCCCAGATAGGCACGGCCCCGCTGGTAGCTTATTACTTCGAACGTTTCTCCACCCACTTCCTGCTGACCAACCTATGGGCTGTGCCCGTATCTACACTGGCGGTGTATGCGGCAGTGCTGATGCTGGCACTGATGCCCCTCCCCGCCCTACAGCAGATGTTCGCACCCGTCGTGGAGGGGCTGATCCGTGCCCAGAACGACGGACTGCGCTGGATTGAGCAGTTGCCCTACGCCTCCATCGACGGCATCTGGCTGAACGCCGCAGGTGTCTGCCTGCTCTACGCCTTCATTCTTCAGGCCAACCACGCCTGGAGGGTGCGTACCCTACGCAGCCTGTATTTCGCGCTGTTCGTCCTGCTGGGTTTCATTGGCTACCGTTCCGGCTCGTTCATCTTCCACACCCCCCAGCCGGGCATTGCCTTTTACAGCGTGCGGGGCTGCCCGGCCATCCATTGCCTGGCAGGCGGATCGCGTTCGTGGCTGGTGTGTCCGGACAGCCTGCCCGACGCTTCATCGCTGCGCCGCTCCCTCTCCTCCCACTGGAATCACCTGCAGTTGTCTCCCCCACCAGTCATCACCGGAGAATACGCCGCCCCTTCCCTGCTGGTCGAAGACCAGATAGTCGTCTACAAGGGCAAGCATCTTTGCCTGGTCAGCGACAACCGCTGGCGCGGCAAGCAGGCTTCCTGTCCCCTCGACGTGGACTATCTGTTCATAGCCAAGGGCTACAGAGGCGGCCTGTCCGAACTGACTCCGCTATTCAACGTCAGGCAAGTGGTGCTCGATGCCTCCATTTCGGACTATTACCGCCAAAGAATCCAGGAAGACTGCAACCGGCTGAACATCCCCTGCCGGCTGCTGGAGCAGGAGAGCATGTATGTGGTGCCGCTGTAGCACGGTTGCGATAAATTTTTCTCACTAAAAAATACATACGAACATGAAACAGAACGACTGGAAAGACCGGCTGAACATCGTGTACTCCACCAATCCAGATTTCCACTATGAAACAGAAGAACAGGAAGCCCCCTCCACCCTGCCGCCCGCACAGCAACGGTTGCGCGTGCAGCTGGACCGGAAGAACCGGGGCGGAAAGGTGGTGACGCTCGTCACCGGATTTGTCGGCACGGAAGAAGATGCCAAGGAACTGGGACGCTTGCTGAAAAGCAGATGCGGCGTGGGCGGAAGCGTGAAGGACGGGGAAATCATCGTGCAAGGAGACTTCAAGCAGAAAGTGCTGGAACTGCTGAAGAAGGAAGGCTACACGCAGACAAAGCCGGTAGGTTGAGACGGCCACAAAAAAAGAGCGGTTGCCACGGAACAATCCGCGCAACCGCTCCCTACTACTAATAATAGCTAAAAGAAAGCTATGTCATAACCCATATTTATTCAGCACGCAGCGTGAAACGCTTGAAGTCCAGCACCGTCAGGTCCTTGTCTTGCGACTTCAGATACTGGGCGATGGTCATCTTGGCATCCTGGATGTACTCTTGGTTGAGCAGGCAAGACTCTTTGTAGAACTTGGCCATACGTCCCTTGGCAATGTTTTCCACCATCTGCACAGGCATGTTGGCAGCTTTCTCGGCAGCCACCTTCTCCTTCAGTTCGCGGATTTCCTGTGCCTGGGCTTCGGTGATGTTGCCCTTCATGATGCCTTCGTTGAGGTGCTCCTCGTTCTCGGCGATGTAGAGGTTGAAACCTGCTTTCCGCAGCGCGTTTTCAACGGCTTTCTGCACTTGTTCCACCTTCGTCTTCTCGATGGCCACCTGCAACTCGTTTGCTTTCACACTGTCAGGCACACCGGCTTCGTCCACTGCAATGGGGTTCATGGCAGCCACCTGCATGGCCACTTCCTTGCCCACCTGTGCATCGGCTTCCTTGTTCAGCACGACCATTGTACACAGGAAGTTCTTGTTCTGGTGGTTGTACGTGGCAATGTTCGGTCCTTCCACGGTGAGGTAGCCGTCCAGTTCCATCTTTTCGCCCGTGATGCCGCTGCGGTCCGTCACAGCCTCGGCCACTGTCATGTCACCCAACTTCAACGCCTTCACTTCGTCCAGCGTCTTGCACTTGTTGGCGATGGCGGCATCCAGGATGGATTGTGCCAGTTTCACGAAGTCGGCGTTCTGTGCCACGAAGTCGGTTTCGCACTTCAGGGCAATCATGGCACCGAATCCGTCCACAGCCTTCACCAGCACGCAGCCTTCGGAAGCATCGCGGTCTGAACGCTTGGCGGCAACAGCCTGTCCCTTTTCACGGATAATCTTGATAGCCTTGTCGAAGTCGCCTTCGGCTTCGGTCAAGGCGTTTTTGCAGTCCATCATACCAGCACCCGTCATTTTGCGGAGCTTGGTTATATCAGCCATTGTTACAGCCATAATCTTTTGAGTCTATTTTATGTGATTAATAAAAAACGATTGGTAAAAAACGGGAAAAGTAGTTGGTAGCAAACCCGCACGGGACTCCGCAAGCACTGTAGACGTGCAACGCTTCCTCCCTGTTGTTGGCTACCAACTACCCTATGGTTTCAAATGCTCAGGCTTCTTCGCCCTCTTTGATGAAAGCGGCAGTCTTGGAAGCAGCGATGGCTTCTTCGTCCGACTTGTCCAAACGGGCCTTCTGAGACTTCTTCTTGCCCTTGCCGGCAGGAGCCTCGCCTGCAGCTTCCATGTCTACCTTTTCTGCCTTGCGTTCCTCCAAGCCTTCCTGCATGGCGGCACAGCAAGCGTCGAGAATGACTTCTACCGACTTGGTAGCATCGTCGTTGGCAGGTATCACAAAGTCAACGTTCGTGGGGTCGGAGTTCGTGTCCACAATGCCAAACACGGGAATACCCAGACGGTTCGCTTCGCGCACGGCAATGTTCTCTTTCAGCACGTCCACCACAAAGAGTGCGGAGGGCAGACGGGTCAGGTCGGCAATGGAACCCAACGTCTTTTCCAGCTTGGCGCGTTGGCGGGAAATCTGGAGGATTTCGCGCTTCGACAAGTTGGCGTAAGTGCCGTCGTTGGTCAGCTTGTCGATGGTGGCCATCTTCTTCACGGCCTTGCGGATGGTCGGGAAGTTGGTCAGCATACCGCCCGGCCAGCGTTCAATCACGTAAGGCATATTCACAGCAGCAGCCTTGTCGGCAACCACCTGCTTGGCTTGTTTTTTAGTAGCAACAAACAGGACTTTCTTTCCTGATTTGGCGATTTGCTTCAAAGCTTCGGCAGCTTCGTCTATTTTGGCAACGGTCTTGTTGAGGTCGATGATGTGGATGCCGTTGCGTTCCATGAAGATGTAGGGAGCCATCGCCGGATTCCACTTTCTTTTCAGGTGGCCGAAGTGGCATCCTGCTTCCAGTAAAGTATCAAAATTTGTTCTTGACATGTGTAGTTGTTTCTTAAAAAAATCGTTTACTTTCTTTTTTGTTTGTTTGTTCTAAACCAACCGCCGGGTAGCCTTTGTTTGTCCCACGAAAGAGTCCCGGTGGTTTAGATACTAAACGCTGTTTCAGTTGAGGCAGTTTCCTGCCACAGTCCGTCCCGGAAGAAATCTTTTCCCAGGCGCATCAACCGGTTTGCCTATAAAGTTCAATAAACCGGTTAACGTTTGCTGAACTGGAACCTGCGACGTGCTTTGGGACGTCCCGGCTTCTTGCGTTCCACGGCACGCGGGTCGCGCGTCATGAAGCCTTCGGCACGCAGGGCAGCCTTGTCTTCCGGATTGATTTTCACCAAAGCACGGGCGATGGCCAAACGAAGAGCCTGGGACTGTCCGGTGAATCCGCCTCCACACAAGTTTACCTTGATGTCATACTTCTCGGCCACACCCAGCTTGTTCAGTGGTTGCTTCACCACGTATTGCAGGATGCTGGAGGGGAAATACACAGCCAGATCACGCTTGTTGATCGTAATCTTTCCCGTACCTTCACTCACGTAGATACGCGCAATGGCGCTTTTGCGTCTGCCTAATGCATTTACTACTTCCATTCTCTATTATTTAAGTGCGTTAATATCTATCATTTTCGGGCTTTGGGCCTGATGCTTGTGTTCGTTGCCTGCATACACGTACAGGTTGCGCAACAGTTGTGCGCCCAGCTTGTTCTTGGGGAGCATACCCTTTACCACTTTTCTCAGCAGCCTGTCTTCACCGTTGGGCTTTTTCATCAGGCCGGCCGGAGTCATTTCGCGTTGACCGCCCGGATAGCCGGTGTAGGACAGATAGATTCTGTCGGTCCATTTGTTACCGGTCATTTTCACTTTGTCGGCATTGATAATAATGACATTATCGCCGCAATCCACATGAGGGGTGAAATTGGGTTTGTATTTCCCCCTCAACAGTTTCGCAACTTTCGCGCCCAGACGCCCCAGCACCTGGTCGGTAGCATCCACGATGACCCATTCTTTGTTCACCGTAGCGCGGTTGGCAGAAATGGTCTTGTAACTTAAAGTATCCACTCTTAATTCCTTTTTTTATTTGTTACTACTAAAAAACTTCCTTCACCACAAGCCCCCATCCCGGACAAAAGGACGGACAACTTGCTATGAACTAAATGTTTACACTCTTTTGATAATAATCGGCTTGCAAAGGTACTGATTTTCCGGGAACAGGCAAGCGTTTTTCTCTCTTTTTTAGAGATTTGTTCCCCGAACACGTTCCGTGGGGAGAGGGAACGTGTCCGGGTTGCGGTTACTTATTTTACGGGTACATATCCGCTCTTCATCACGATGTCCTGTCCCCGCGAAGACAGAAGGAAGTCTATGAACGGTTCCACAAGCGGAGCCTTATCTTCCGTATAGTAATAGTAAAGTTCGCGGATGATGGGATAGACGTGGCGGCGTCCCGTGTCCATGCTCGGGTAAACAAAGTGTTTCCCGTCGTATGACACCTTGATAGCCTTGACACGGTCATTGACATACGCCATGCCCACATAGCCTATTGCGCCACGGGTCTGGCTCACCGACTGGATTACCGCGCCTGTAGCCGGCATGGAAAGAACCCCGGCCATGTAGTTTTTCTCGCGCAGGACACTCGTCTTGAAAAACTCGTAAGTGCCCGACGAAGTCTCACGGGAGTAAACGATTATTTTCAGGTCTGGGCCGTACTCGCCTGTACAGTGGTCCTTTACCTGGTTCCAGTTGGTAATCTTGCCACGGAAGATGGCCTCAAGCTGTTCGCGCGTAAGGTGGGAAATCGGATTGCCGGGATTGACGATGACGGCCAATGCATCGTATGCCACAACCGCTTCTTTCAGCTGCTTCCCGCTATTGCTGATCTTCACACGCTCGTTGAATTTCACCGCCCGCGAAGCCATTGCAATGTCCGTGGTGCCGTCAATCAACGCCGATATGCCAACGCCGGAGCCTCCGCCGGTAACCGTGACACGCGCTCCGGGGTTAAACTGCATGTAAGTCTCCGCGCCTTCCTGCGACACCGGCAAGACCGTGTCACTACCCTTGATTTTCTGTGCCGATACGCCAAGGGCGCACACTGCCAAGAATACAAATGTTATAAGTCTGCTCATACACCTTATTATATATATGCTTTTCGGTTTTCCCGTCTTCCGTAACTGCCTGCCATGCAGGACTTCTTTTCGCCGCGAAGTAACCGCGCCGGGGTTTCATTGCGGTTACACGGGTGTTAAATTGATGTTACGCCGTGCGGCCTTCCCCTTTCGTAACACAAATGTAGCCTGCCTGTCACACATTCGTTACAGCCGCCCCCTACTTTTGCCGCCGGAAACAGCATAAACAGAAACGAAGTATGAAAAAGTTTTTTGAGAAAGTCATTACAGGGATAATAACGTGCAGCGGTTTTCTGACAAGTGTCATCATCCTGCTCATCGTGCTGTTCTTGTTTTCCGAAGGCTTCGGTCTGTTCTCGCAGAAGACGACCGAAGAAGGCTATGCGCTGCTTGTGAACAAGGAGAACCCCGTGGACGAGCTCAACGCAAAACAGATAAAGGAAATCTTCGACGAAGACGTGACAAACTGGAGAGAGGTGGGCGGAAACGATGCAAAGATACTGTTGTTCAGGTTTGACGACATGCAGAAGTTCTTCACGGAAGAAGAACTCGGCAAGAACTACGAAAACGCCGGCAAGTGCATCGACAGGCTGGTGTCCGGCAACGAGGGCATCATCGCCTTCGTGCCTAAAAGTTTCGTAGGCAAGGACTCCGGCGGCAAACGCCTGAAAGACCATCACATCTCCTACGCAGAGGTGTTCTTCGGCAGCGAGTGGTTTCCCACGGCCACGCCGGCACCCCAGTTCGGCTTCGTTCCGTTGGTGCTGGGCACCGTGTGGGTCACGGTTTTCGCCATACTTTTTGCCCTGCCTTTCGGTCTGTCCGTGGCCATATACATGTCAGAAGTGGCTTCCGAAAAGATGCGCAAGACACTTAAACCGGTGATAGAACTGCTCAACGGCATACCCTCCGTGGTTTATGGCTTCTTCGGGCTCATCGTCATCGTGCCTCTCCTGCAGGACGTGTTCGGCTTGCCGGTCGGCGAAAGCGGGCTTGCAGGGGCTATGGTGCTGGCCATCATGGCACTGCCGACCATCATAACCGTCAGCCAGGACGCGATGATGAACTGCCCACGCTCGCAACGGGAAGCCAGCCTGGCCCTGGGAGCGTCCAAATGGCAAACGATATACAAGGTCGTCATGCCATACTCCGTTTCAGGCATCACATCCGCCGTTGTGCTCGGCATCGGCAGGGCTTTTGGCGAGACGATGGCCGTGCTCATGGTTACGGGCAACGCGGCCGTGATACCCCTGTCGATCACAGACCCCCTGCGCACAATCCCTGCGACCATTGCCGCCGAGCTTGGAGAAGCACCCGCCGGAGGGCCTCACTACCAGTCGCTGTTCCTGCTCGGTGTCGTGCTTTTCTTCATGACACTGATCATCAACACCAGCGTCGAGTACATATCGGCAAAAAACAAGAAATAGAAAAACAGGAAGAAAGGAAGATTTTTATGGAAAGCGAACGAATACTGAAGACCGGCAACCACCGGAGAAAAATGCTGAAGGAAAAGATTGCCTTCGGAATCTTCCGCACACTGAGCGGAATGATTGTCACCATACTGTTTGTCATCCTGGCATTCATCATCATAAAGGGAGCAGGCACATTAAGCTGGGAGTTCATCACGACATCGCCGGCCGACGGGATGAAAGGGGGAGGTGTATGGCCTGCCATCGTGGGCACCTTCTGCCTCATGGCGGGCAGTGCCATATTTGCTTTCCCCATCGGCATGATGAGCGGCATATACATGCACGAATATGCCCGGAACGGACGGGTGGTGAGATTCATCCGCATGATGGCCAACAACCTCGCCGGCATACCGTCCATCGTGTTCGGCCTGTTCGGGATGGCGCTGTTTGTCAACTTCTTCGGATTCGGCGACAGCATACTCGCCGGTTCCCTGACGCTCGGTCTGCTTGCCCTGCCGCTCGTCATCAGGACAACGGAAGAGGCACTGAAAGCCATCCCCGACAGTTTCCGCGAAGGAAGCCTTGCCCTGGGAGCGACAAAACTGCAGACCATCCGGAAGGTGGTTCTGCCAATGGCCATGCCGAACATCATTACCGGGCTTATCCTTGCGTTGGGACGTGTTTCCGGCGAGACAGCCCCGATACTCTTCACGTGCGCGGCCTACTTCCTGCCACAGCTTCCGCAAAGCGTGTTCGACCAGTGCATGGCTCTGCCCTACCACCTCTACGTGCTTGCCACCAGCGGGACAGACATGGACAAGCAGATGCCGATAGCCTACGGAACCGCGCTTGTCCTGGTCATCATCATCCTCTTCGTAAACCTTCTGGCCAACGCCTTGCGCAACTATTTCCGGAACAAGCTGAAGACCAACTGAACGAACCGCATCACAAGAAGAAACCACTGCACATCATAAACCATCAGACATGAGCAAAATAGAAGCAAAAAACGTAGATTTCTACTACGGGACATTCCAGGCCCTGAAGAACATCAACATGACCATCGGAGAAAACGAGGTGGTGGCCTTCATCGGCCCGTCGGGATGCGGCAAGTCAACATTCCTGCGCCTGTTCAACCGCATGAACGACCTCGTACCCGGTTCGCGCCTCGAAGGCGAAATCGACATCGACGGGCGCGACATATACGACCGCTCGGTCAACGTGGACGAGTTGCGCAAGAATGTCGGCATGGTCTTCCAGCGTCCCAACCCTTTCCCCAAAAGCATCTACGAGAACGTGGCCTACGGCCTGCGCGTGAACGGCGTGAAAGACGAGCACTTCATCGCCGAGCGTGTGGAGAAGTCGCTAAAGGGGGCAGCCCTTTGGGAAGAAGTGAAAGACAAACTGAAGAAATCGGCTTATGCGCTCTCCGGAGGGCAGCAACAGCGTCTGTGCATCGCAAGGGCTATGGCCGTCGCCCCGTCTGTCCTGCTGATGGACGAACCCGCCTCTGCCCTCGACCCCATATCCACCGCGAAAGTGGAGGAACTGATATACGAAATAAAGAAAGATTACACCATCGTGATTGTCACGCACAACATGCAGCAGGCCACGCGGGTGAGCGACAAGACGGCCTTCTTCTACCTCGGCCGGCTCATCGAGTACGACAAGACTTCGAAGATATTCACCAACCCGAGCAAGGAAGAAACCCAGAACTACATAACCGGAAGGTTCGGATGAGCAACGTCCGCCAACGGAGATTTCCCGTACAATCAGACTAACAAAAAAACAGACACAACTATGGTAAAATTCGTAGAAGATGAACTGAAATCCATACGCCAGGAAGTGCTTGACATGTGGACCCTTGTATGCGACCAGATGAAGAATGTGTGCGCGGCCATACCCACCGTGGACAAAGACAGGGCCTGGGACGTGCTCATCCGCGAAAAAAGGGTGAACGCCTGCGAACTGAAGCTCGACTGCGACATAGAAGACTTCCTCGTGCTCTACAATCCCGTGGCCGTAGACATGCGCTTCATTGTGGCCATGCTGAAAATCAACACGGACCTCGAACGCATAGGCGACTTTGCCGAAAACATTGCACGGTTCATCATACGCCAGGACGGCGTGCCGATTGACACTGAACTCCTCGAAAAGTCGAGGTTGAAAGAAATGGCCGATGCCGTGCTGGACATGCTCAATACGGCCAAAGAAGCCCTCGAAAAGGAAGACATCGCCCTGGCAAACAGCCTGTTCGAGAAGGACAACCTCGTTGATGAGATAAACGCAGGTGCAACACAGGTGCTTGCCGACTACATCGGGAAACACCCGGAGAAAGCCGCTTTCAGCCTCGACTTCAAAGGCATCTTCCTGCGCCTCGAACGGACAGGCGACCACATCACCAACCTTGCGGAAGAAATCGTCTTCTACATCGATGCCGTCGTGTTGAAGCACTCGTCGGACAAGAACAAGACAGACCAGGCCCTGCTCCGCAAAATGCAGGAGGGAGCAAACTGAGCCATGTTTACAGTACACTGATTATCAACTATCTGTAGGCTGTTTTCTGGATGCCTGTACGGAACGTGTTCCACACAGGCACGGAACACGTCCGATGCAGGCACGGAATACGCTCCGTACCTGTATCGGACAAACGCGGTATAGGTAAGGAAGAAACGGCATTCGGCAAGGCAGAAAAAACGTATGGATTTATGGGCAAACGGTTCGATGAAGGAGAGAGAAAAAGAAGAAAGAAAAAATCTGTCAGTGCTTGCTTTGCCAAAAATAATTGCTTACATTTGCCCGCGAAGGCATGGTGTTGCCTTCAGATTATGAAATAAAATTGTAAGAAGCGTCGTGCTTCATTCTTGTTCTTGAAAACCTAGGAAATTTTCAAATCACACAAGAATGGCACAGTCGGTTCCTACGCTGGTTTCCAGCGTGGGTCTGCTGTCTATTCCATCTGTGTGATTGGGTTTTCCTAGGACCTTCAAGAACGATGAGTAGCACGCAGTTCCACGCTTCTTTTGTATAATCTCCATGAGGAGCTGATGGAAACAGGAAAAGATGTTATGGACGAACTTACTTTTGAAGACTTTTCAGGCAGAAAGCCTTTAGGGCTTTTTAAAAGATTCTTTGCCAGTATTCTTGACAAAGCGCTTATTTGTTATTTGTTTATACTCTTATCTGCATTAGCTTGGAGTATTGATAAGAATCTAGATATCAATGCTTATTTATCTTTGGTTTTGGGTTTAAAACCTTGGAAACATGGTTCTACTCCAGATGATTCTTCAATATTTGATACCGACAGAACATTTACAATCCTTTTTATTGTCATCAACATTTTATATTATTTCTGTACAGAGTTCTGGTTTAAAGCGAGCTTAGCAAAGCGTGTTTTTGGTGGAGTCTATATAGATTCAGACGGGAATGAGATTGTTACTGATACAGTCGTTGCGAGGTGTATCATTTTGGCTTCAATGATGGGAGTAGCAGTTGTGCTTCACTTTGTTTTTGACTTGACATATTGGATAGTCATTTTCATGTTTTTTCTGGTTAACGATATACCTGTGTTATATATGCGAATCAGGAGTTGAAAATAGCTTCTGATTCAAGTTTTAAAAGTTT
>CAYPUJ010000076.1:0-7986 GCA_964413805.1 uncultured Bacteroides sp.
TAAATGGAGGCTGCGCTGTGTCTGCATGGAAAAATGTGAACTGTGTTCCTCTGTGCCCGTTTGTGTCATCTGTGTGCTGTAAAATGCACAAATACATTCCGCACACAGTATAATTATTCATGAATAGTCTTGCTTTTCTGACAAAAAAACATAACTTTGCCAGACGTATGCGCGTATACCATTCACACAACCATAAAACGGTGCGATTATTATGAAGTACAAGTTATTGGTCCTTGATGTAGACGGGACGCTACTCAACGACGCGAAAGAAATCAGCAAACGCACATTGTCGGCCCTGCTGAAGGCGCAGCAGACAGGAGTCCGCATCGTACTGGCTTCCGGACGGCCTTCCTACGGGCTGATGCCGCTGGCCAAGCAACTGGAACTGGGAAACTACGGGGGATTCATCGTGTCCTACAACGGTTGCCAGGTCATCGACGCACGAAACGGGGAGGTGCTGTTCGAGCGGCGCATCAACCCCGAGATGCTGCCCTACCTGGAGAAGAAAGCGCGGAAGAACGATTTCGCCATCCTGACCTACCACGACGACACCCTCATCACCAACATGCCTGCCAACCGGCACGTGCAGGACGAGGCGCGGCTCAACAACCTGAAGCTGATAGAAGAAACGGAGTTCTCCATCGCCATCGACTTCAACCCCTGCAAGGTGATGCTGGTGAGCGACGACGAAGAAGCCCTGGTAGGGCTGGAAAACCACTGGAAGAAACGCCTGGACGGCGTGCTGGAGGTGTTCCGTTCGGAGAAGTTCTTCCTGGAAGTGCTGCCTTGCCGGGTGGATAAGGCCAACACCCTGGCCGCACTGATGGAACACCTGGGCATAACCCGCGAGGAAGTGATGGCCGTGGGCGACGGCACGGCCGATGTGGCCATGCTGCAACTGGCTGGCATGGGCGTGGCTATGGGGCACTCTCCCGCTTCGGTGAAGGTCTGCGCCGACACCGTGACGGGTACCAAGGAAGAAGACGGGCTGGCACAGGCCGTGGAAAAGCTGATTCTTGCCCACGTCCGTGCCACGCGAGTGCCGCTTGACGCGCTCAACACCCAGTCGAAACATGCCCTCATGGGCAACCTCGGCATCCAGTACACCTATGCCGACGAGACCCGTGTGGAAGCCACCATGCCCGTTGATCACCGCACGCGGCAGCCGTTCGGCATCTTGCATGGCGGGGCCACGCTGGCACTGGCCGAGACGGTGGCGGGGCTTGGCTCGATGATTCTCTGCCAGCCGGACGAAATCGTGGTGGGTATGCAAGTGAGTGGCAACCACATCTCCTCGGCCCTGGAGGGAGACACCGTGCGGGCTGTGGGGACCATTCTTCACAGGGGACGCTCGTCGCACGTGTGGAACGTGGATGTGTTCACGTCCACCAACAAGCTGGTTTCCTCCATCCGCGTGGTGAACAGCGTGATGAAGAAAAAGTGAGGCGGCAAACAAAACGGACGGCATCTTTTTGTTGGGCTTACGAAGTTTTTTGTATTTTTGTGCCGACCCAAGGAACAGGCGGGAAGGTGTGTCAGAAGGCACGGATTGCCTTTTCAACACACCTTCTCCTTATTTATTATATAGACATTACTAAGAAATCTCCCGAACATGCTGACAAAACTGATTGACCAAGCAAAAATAGACCACTTCGCCAAGTGGATGCACCGTGCGGAAAAGTTTGTCATTGTTTCCCACGTCTCGCCCGATGGCGATGCTGTCGGTTCCTCGCTGGGACTGTGGCACTTCCTCAACACCCGAGGCAAGACCGCCAACGTCATTGTGCCCAACGCTTTCCCCGACTTCCTGAAATGGATGCCGGGCAGCAAGGACATCCTGCAGTACGACCGCTACAAGGAGTTTGCCGACCGGTTGATAGCCGAAGCCGATGTGATTTGCTGTCTCGACTTCAATGCCATCCACCGCATCGATGCCATGGCGGATGCCGTTCTGGCCTCGCCCGCCCGTAAGATTTTAGTCGACCACCACCTTGACCCCGAAGACTTCTGCCACATCGTTATTTCCCATCCCGGCATTTCTTCCACCTGCGAACTGGTGTTCCGCCTGATTTGCCGCATGGGCTGCTTTGCCGACATCACTAAGGAGTGCGCCGAGTGCATCTACACGGGCATGATGACCGACACGGGCGGTTTTACCTACAACTCCAACGACCGCGAAATCTACTTCATCATCAGCGAACTGCTCTCGAAAGGCATCGACAAGGACCAGATTTACCGCAACGTGTTCAACACCTATTCCGAGGGCCGCCTGCGCCTGATGGGACACGTGCTGACGCGCATGGTGGTCTACTCCGACCATCACGCCGCCCTCATTACGCTGACCAAGCGCGAACAGTACCGTTTCAATTACATCCGGGGCGACAGCGAAGGCTTCGTCAACATTCCGCTCAGCATCAAGGGCACGGTGTTCACCTGCTTCTTGCGCGAAGACACGGAGAAGCCCATGATCAAGGTTTCGCTCCGTTCGGTGGGCAGTTTCCCCTGCAACCGGGTGGCATCGGAGTTCTTCGGCGGGGGCGGGCACCTCAATGCTTCGGGGGGCGAATATTACGGCACCATCGAGGAGGCACGCAAGGTGTTCGAGCAGGCTTTGGAGAAATACAAGCCGCTGCTGAGTGCCAAAGGATAAAAAAACAGGCGGAGGAAAGGTTAAAAGATACGAACATTCTTTCCGCCTTCCCCGGATTTCCGGGGAAATCAGATACTTTTGTGGCAATTAACCAATCTCACACAAATGAAAAAATTTACTTTGCTTTTTTTCTCTCTCGCAGTCGTCATGGGCTGCGTCATCCAGTCCTGCGATGATACGAAGACATACGCCGAAATGTTGGAAGACGAAGAAGACGGCATCAAGAACTTCATCAGCCAGAATGGGATCAAAGTGATTTCACAGTCCCAATTCTACGCCCAGGATTCCACCACCAACGTTGATGAAAACGAGTTCGTGCAGCTGGCCAGCGGCGTGTATATGCAGATAGTGGACAAAGGCTCGGACAATCCTGCCGATACGGTGAAAAACAACGATGAGGTGCTGGTGCGCTTCATGGAGTACAGCATCCTGGATGAAGACACCACGATTTCCAACCTGGACGTGCCCGGAGTCGTAGACTCGTTCCGCTACACCGTGTCCAGCAGTTCCATTGCAGGCATCTTCCTGCAAGGCTACATGCTGTCCTATTACTCAAGTTCCACCGTGCCTGCGGGTTGGCTGGTTCCCCTGGTCTATGTACGCGACCGGGCACACGTGCGGCTGATAGTCCCCTCGGACATGGGACACAGCACGGCCATGTCGTATGTTTACCCCTATTATTACGATATCCAGAAATACCAGATCTGGCGATAAGGCATTCGGCACATGACGCTCATCAAATCAATATCCGGAATCCGTGGAACCATCGGCGGACGCACGGGTGGGGGACTGACCCCGCTTGACATTGTGAAGTTCACTTCCGCCTATGCCGCCTTCATTAGGAAGACGTGCACGGTGAAGTCCGGCAAAATCGTCGTGGGACGCGACGCACGCCTTTCGGGTGAAATGGTGAAGGACGTGGTGGTAGGAACACTCATGGGTATGGGTTGGGACGTGGTGGACATCGGCCTGGCCAGTACGCCGACAACGGAACTGGCAGTCACGATGGAAGGCGCGGCAGGAGGCATCATCCTGACGGCTTCGCACAATCCCAAACAATGGAACGCCCTGAAGCTGCTGAACGAAAAAGGCGAGTTCCTCGACCGGCAGGAGGGCAACGAGGTGCTCCGCATCGCCGAAGCTGAGGAGTTCGACTATGCCGGGGTGGACAGGCTGGGCACCTGCCGCACGGATGCGACCTACAACCAGAAACACATCGACAGCGTGCTGGCACTCGACCTGGTGGACGTGGACGCCATCCGCAAGGCCGACTTCCGCGTGGCCATCGACTGCGTGAACTCCGTGGGAGGCATCATCCTTCCCCGCCTGCTCGAAGCATTGGGCGTGCGGCACGTGGAGAAGCTCTATTGCGAGCCTACGGGCGACTTCCGGCACAATCCGGAACCACTGGAAAAGAACCTGGGCGACATCATGCAGCTGATGGCTGCGGGCAAGAACGACGTGGCCTTTGTGGTTGATCCCGATGTAGACCGCCTGGCCATCATCTGCGAAGACGGGCGTATGTATGGCGAGGAATACACGCTGGTCAGCGTGGCCGATTATGTGCTGAAGCACACGCCGGGCGATACCGTGTCCAACCTCAGTTCCACCCGTGCCCTGCGCGACGTGACCGAGGGCTACGGGCAACGTTACCATGCAGCCGCTGTGGGCGAAGTGAACGTCACCACCGCGATGAAGGAGGTGGGAGCCGTCATCGGCGGTGAGGGAAACGGTGGAGTCATCTATCCTGCCAGCCACTACGGGCGCGATGCCTTGGTGGGCATTGCCCTCTTCCTGAGCCACCTGGCACACGAAGGGAAGAAAGTGAGCGAACTGCGGGCCACCTATCCGGCCTACTTCATGGCCAAGAACCGCATCGATCTTACGCCCGACATTGACGTGGATGCCATTCTCGCCAAGGTGAAGGAACACTACAGGAACGAGGAAATCAACGACACGGACGGGGTGAAGATTGACTTCCCTGACAAATGGGTGCACCTGCGCAAGAGCAACACCGAGCCCATCATCCGCGTCTACAGCGAGGCACACACGCAGGAGGAGGCCGAGGAAATCGGCCGGCAGGTGATGCAGGTCATCACCGACCTGGTGAAGTGAACCCGTATGTGGGAAGAAACCCCATCCTTGTCCCGACCGGACAGGGAAACTATGATATTTCGATATGAATAAGCAAGAAGTGATTATTTGCAAGGATTTTGCATCCGACATGGCTTGTGCCCTCTCGAGATGCCCGCACGACAGGCTCTTTGTCCTGGCCGATGAACACACCTCCCGTTGCTGCCTGCCAAAGCTGAAGCAAGTTCCCGGCTTCGACGGGGCAGAAACGGTGGTCATCGGTGCGGAAGACCTGCACAAGAACCTCGATACGCTGGCTTCCGTATGGCAAGCCCTCAGCGAGCGTGGAGCCAGCCGGCATTCGCTCCTGGTCAATCTGGGTGGAGGCATGGTGACCGACCTGGGCGGCTTTGCGGCGGCCACCTTCAAGCGGGGCATTGCCTACCTCAACGTCCCCACCACCCTGCTTGCTATGGTGGATGCCTCGGTGGGCGGGAAAACCGGCATCAACTTCAACGGATTGAAGAACGAAATCGGAGCCTTTGCACCGGCCGACGCTGTGCTGATAGAGACAGAGTTCCTCCAAACGCTCGACGCCCGCAACTTCCTGTCCGGCTATGCCGAAATGCTGAAACACGGCCTCATAAGCACGCCGGAACACTGGAGTGAGTTGCTTGCCTTCGACATGGAGCAGTTGGACTATGCGCGGCTCAAACCGCTCGTGGCCCGTTCGGTGGAAGTGAAGGAAGGCATCGTGGCGCAAGACCCTCAGGAACGCGGCATCCGGAAAGCGCTCAACCTGGGGCATACGGTGGGACATGCCTTCGAAAGCCTTGCCTTGCAGGAGGGGAGGCCGGTGTTGCACGGCTATGCCGTGGCCTGGGGCATGGTGTGCGAGCTTTACCTCGCCTGCTCGAAGGTGGGATTCCCCACGGACAAGATGCGGCAGACCGTCAACTTCATCCGTGAGAACTACGGTGCATGGGCGTTCGACTGCAAGCAGTACGACACCCTTTACGCACTGATGAAACACGACAAGAAGAACATCGGAGGCATCATCAATTTCACGCTGCTGAAAGACGTGGGAGAGATTTGCCTGGACCAGACGGCGGATAAGGACGAAATCTTCGGGATGCTTGATTTCTACCGGGAATGCATGGGGCTGTGATCGGCCATGACCCGACTTTGTCACTACATTTGTACAACCATTATCATAAACCTGAATATGAAAGATAACATGCGAACCACGACACTGACCCTTGCCGCCCTGCTGCTGTGCAGCGGGTGCTACACCGGTCGCACCGTTTCCGCAGGCGACCCCGGAGCCACCTTGGCAGGTGCCGCCATTGGCGGAAACGTGGGCAGTCTGGTGGGAGGACTGATAGGCGAGAGCAACCACGGCCCGCACGGGGCCTGGCGAGGCTCGGCCATCGGAGCCATTGCGGGCACCATCGCGGGAGCCGTCATCGGCAATGCCGCTTCCCGTGCCGCCGCAGAAGAAAAGGAGGCCGACGATGCCTACGTGATTGAAGAGACCGTGCCCGTGCAGCCGCCGCGCAGGCACCGGCGACGGGCACCGGCAGACGACATGCTCAACCTGCGCGTCCGAAACATACGCTTCATCGACGACGACCGCGACCACATCCTCAGCCCGGGCGAGGGCAGCAAGGTCATCTTCGACATCGTCAACGAAGGTGACCGCCCCGTCTTCGGCGTGGTGCCCGTGGTGGAGGAACTGACCGGATCGAGGCACATCCGCATCTCCCCCTCGCTTGTGGTGGAGCGCATCGACCCGCATAGCGGCGTGAAGTACACGGCCACCGTCACGGCCGACCGGCGCATCCGCAGGGGCGAAATTGTCTTGCGCGTGGCCGTGGCCGATGAACGGGGCGAGTTGTACGACGGGCAGGAGTTCAGCCTGCCCACTGTGCGCTGACCCCGTCCACCCGCGCTCACAGCCGGCTCTTGTACAGCCGTGCCATCACCTTCTGGTAGCGGTTCTCCAGTTCCAGCAGATTGTCCTTGCTCTGGTAGACCACGGACACTTCCACGAAATACTCAATCATACTGATTTGCCCGCCATCCAACGCCTTGCGCAGCAGCGTGAGGTCTTGCTGGCGGGCAAAGGTGTCTTCGTACTCCTGCATGGAGGCCCGCAGCCGGCGCGCTTCTTCGTACAGTTGCCAGAGCTCGGAGCGTGCCGTCGAGGCGGCGGCGTCCTGCTCGTAGTCGAGGCTGAGGGCGCGGACGCGGGCTGCCTTCACCTTGCTGCGGTTCTCGAACAGGGGGAAGGAGAAGCCCACCACCACGCCGTTCAGCGGATGCCGGTCTTCGGTGTTGCGGCGGTAGCCCAGTTCCAGCTTGGGCAGCCATCCCTGACGGTCAGCGGCTATCTGCCTGCGGGCGGCCTCGCGTTCGCCTTGCAGGGCTTGCAGGGCGGGGTCGGCGGCCAGCAGCTCTTCGCAGAGCGTGCCGAAAGAGGCGGGCAGGGGCGCTGCGGGATAGTCCGTCAGCCCCAGTGCGCCCGCGCCGGGGGTCTGGCCGTCGGGCAGGGGGCGTCCGGGCACGGGCCAGTGGTCGCCGTTCAGGGCGATGAGTTCCTTCAGCTTGTTGTCCAGGGCCGTCCGGTTCAGGCGCGACTCGGTGCGCACGTTCAGCAGTTCCAGATTGATTTTATTCGTCTCCAGGGCATTGGCATCGCCGGTGCGCAGGCGTTGGTCGTAGAGCGCGGCCAGGTCTTCGGCGTTCTTCAGCCGTTCGTCCAGCAGGGCCTGGCGGCGGTGGAGCAGGATGATGTCGAGGCACACCTCCTTGGCCTGCAGCAGCAGCGTCTGGCGGAAGGCGGCTGCCTGGGCATCGAGGGCACCCGCCTTCAGGCGGTTCAGGCGGTTGCGGGCGACGTAGAGGGTGGGGAAGTCGAAGCTCTGCGAGACGACCAGTTCGCCCTCGGTGACGCGCTTGTCGTCGGAGTCCCACAGGTGGGAGTAGGACAGGGTGGGGTCGGGCAGGTTGTTGGCGGCCCGGTTCTCCAGCTTCTGGGCGGAAACGAGCCGGGCGTTGGCCTGGAGCGATTTGTTGTTGGTTTCGATTTGCTGCAGCAGGGCGGCGATGGCCTCCTCGCCTCCCTCGCTCCGGGCGGGGGCGGCGGCGAGCAGCAGCGCGGCAAGGGCGCAGATTGTCTTTTTCATCTTGTTTCTTCTTTTCGTTTTAGGGTTGATGTAGTGTTCTCTTCTTTTAGCACCGTGCTAAAGCCGGCTTGAGCG
>CAYPUJ010000076.1:8086-13202 GCA_964413805.1 uncultured Bacteroides sp.
GCATCAGGCTCATTTCATCTTCTTGTGCATCATCAGGTAGACGATGGGGATGACGAAGCCGTTGAGCCCGGTGGAGGTCAGCAGCCCGCCCAGGATGACCTTGGCCATGGGGCTCTGGATTTCGTTGCCGGGCAGGTCGCTGCCCAGGGCCAGCGGGATGAGGGCCAGGGCCGAGCAGAGGGCGGTCATGAGGATGGGGTTGAGCCGGTCCAGCGAGCCTTGCATCACGCTCTCGCGCAGGCCGTAGCCTTCGTGCTCCTGCAGGTGGCGGTAGTGGCTGATGAGGAGCATCCCGTTGCGTGTGGCGATGCCGAAGAGCGAGATGAATCCGATGACCGCCGGTATGCTGACCTCGCCCGTGGTGGTGAGCAGGGCGAAGACGCCGCCGATGAGCGCCAGGGGCAGGTTGATGAGGATGACGGCACTCTCCCTCGCGCTGCGGAACTGGTGGTAGAGCAGCAGGAAGATGACCACGATGGCCAGCAGCGAGGCAAGCGTGAGCGTGCGGCTGGCGGCCTGCTCGCTCTCGAACTGCCCGCCGTACTCCACGTGGTAGCCTTCGGGCAGGGGCACGTCGCTGTCCACGCGCCGGCGGATGTCGTTCACCACCGAGCGCAGGTCGCGGTCGGCCACGTTGGCCGAGATGACGATCTTGCGCTTCACGTTCTCGCGGCTGATGGTGTTGGGTCCGGCTGCCGAGCGGATGTCCGCCACGTAGGAGAGGGGCACCTTGCGGCCATCGCCCGTGTCTATCATCAGGTCGGCCAGCCGGTCGGCACGGTCGTGCAGGTCGTGGCGCACGCGCACGGTCAGGTCGAAGCTCTTGCCTTGCTCGTACACCTGCGAGACGGCTTCGCCCGCCAGGCAGACGTTGACGAACTCGGCAAACCGGGGCAGACTGATGCCGTAGCGGGCCAGCATCTCGCGCCGGGGGGTGATGACCAGTTGCGGACGTTCGATCTGCTGCTCCACCGTCAGGTCGGCGATGCCGGGCACGTCGGCGATGGCGGCCTTGATTTGGTTGCCCAGGGCGAACATGCGGTTCAGGTCGTCGCCGAAGAGCTTGATGGCGATGTTGGCCTGCGTGCCCGACAGCATGGCATCGATGCGGTGGCTGATGGGCTGGCCGATTTCGACGTTGGCTCCCGCGAGGGTGCCCAGCCTTTCGCGCACCTCGGCCATGAACTCGCCGCGCGTCCGCCCGTCCAGTTCGAAGGGGGCCTCCAGTTCGCTCACGTTCACGCCCAGGGCGTGCTCGTCCAGCTCAGCGCGTCCCGTCTTGCGGGCCACGGTCTGTATCTCGGGGATGTCCATCAGCAACTGCTCGGCCTGCCTGCCTATCCGGTCGCTCTCCTCCAGCGAGATGCCCGGCAGGGAGGAGACGTTGACGGTGAGCGACCCCTCGTTGAACGGCGGCAGGAACGAACGTCCCAGCGTGAAGAAGCAGGCCACCGCTGCCACGAACAGGGTCACGGCGCTGCCCAGCACCCGCCGGGGGTGACGCAGGGCAGCGGCCAGGGCCACGGCATACCACTGCTTCAGCCGGTGAGCCACGGCCGAGTCGCTGCCCCTGTGCCCGCCGCCGGCCTTCTTCTCACGCCCCAGCAGGTAGGAGCAGAGCACGGGCGTGACCGTCAGCGCCACCACCGTCGAGGCGGCCAGGGCCACGATGAAGGCGATGCCCAGCGGCACCAGCATCCTGCCCTCCATGCCGCTGAGGAAGAACAGGGGCACGAAGCTCACGATGATGATGAGCGTGGAGTTGAGGATGGGCATACGCACCTCTTTCGAGGCCTCGAACACCACCTGCCTCACCGCGAGCCGCTCGCCGGCGGGCTTCAGGCGGTTTTCGTGCAGGCGGCGGAAGACGTTCTCCACGTCCACGATGGCGTCGTCCACCAGCGACCCGATGGCGATGGCCATGCCGCCCAGGCTCATGGTGTTGATGGTGAGCCCCATGCAGTGCAGGGTCACGAGCGAGGCCACGAGCGAAAGGGGGAGAGTGACGAGCGAGATGAGCGTGGTGCGCACATTGGCCAGGAAGAGGAAGAGCACCACCACCACGAAGAGTCCGCCCTCGAAGAGCGACTTCCTGACGTTGCCGATGGAACTCTCGATGAAGCGGCTCTGGCGGAAGACGTCGGTCGATATGTGCACGTCGGGCGGGAGGTTCTTCTGCAGGTCGCGCAGCGATGTCTCCAGTTGTTCGGTCAGTTCGAGCGTGCTGGTGTCGGGTTGTTTGGTCACGGTGAGGAGCACGGCCGGCTTGCCGCGCTCGGAGGCGGTGCCCAGTTTGGGCAGCCTGGCGCCGATGGCCACGTCGGCGATGTCCTCCAGGCGGACGGGCGGCTGGCCGGGGCGCACCACGGCGCGTCCCAGTTCAGCCGGGTCGGTGGTGGCCAGCACGCCGCGCACGATGTACTCGTTGCCATAGTCGTAAAGGATGCCGCCGTTGGCGTTGAGGTTCATGCCCCGCGTGGCCTCCAGCACTTCAGTCAGGCTGATGCCGCAGCGGCGCATCCGCTCGGGGTCGAGCTGTATCTGATACTCCTTGATGTCGCCGCCCTGCACCGCCACCTGCGCCACGCCCCCGGTGGAGAGCAGGCGCGGGCGGATGGTCCAGTCGGCCAGGGTGCGCAGGTCGAGCATCGAGGTGGAGTCTGCCGTCAGTCCCACAATCAGCATTTCGCCGAGGATGGACGATTGGGGTCCCAGCGTGGGCTTGCCCACACCCTCGGGCAGCGACTCGCCCACCACGGCCAGCTTCTCGCTCACGATCTGGCGGGCCAGGTAGATGTCCGTGTCCCAGTCGAACTCCACCCAGACCACCGAGAAGCCCGTGGTCGACGACGAGCGCACCCGTCGCACGCCCGTGGCCCCGTTGACAGCCGTTTCCACGGGGAAGGTCACCAGTTGTTCCACCTCCTCGGCCGCCATGCCGCCGGCTTCGGTCATGATGACCACGGTGGGGGCGTTCAGGTCGGGAAACACGTCTACTTCTGTGTGCATGGCGGTGTATGTCCCGCCAACGAGCAACAGCACCGATGCCACCAGCACCAGGATGCGGTTGTGCAGGGAATAGTGTATGATTCTGTTAAGCATCTCTTTAAATGTAAGAATGAAGAATACGTTTAAATGAAGAATTAAGAATGAAGAATGAAGAGTGGGCGTTTCGGTCGGAAACGCATTCTTCATTCGCCGCGTAGCGGCCATTCTTCATTAAGAAAAAAGGGGGTTAGTGCTCGTGGGTGTGTGCCGGTATGGCGTTGCCGGCTCCGGCCAGTTTCACGTGGTAGGCGCCTTGGGTCACGACGCGGTCGCCGGCGTGGATACCCGTCAGGACCAGCACTTCCCGGCCGTTGTCGGCTCCCACGGTGACGGGCTGCTTCACGTATCCCTCCTCGTCCACTTGCAGGTAGACGAAGAAGCTGCCCTGTTCTTCGGTCAGGGCCGTGCGGGGCAGGGTGAGCACGTTCTCCACCGGGGTGCCCAGGAGGTAGACCTCGACGAACGAGCCGGGCAGGATGTCGCCCTTGTTATCGAACTCGAAGGTGACGGGGATGTAAGGCCCGTTGTCGTCGGCCGTCTTCCCGTAGGAGAGCAGCCGGCCTCCCAGGTCGCCCAGGGCGTACACCTTGTCGTTGTAGGCGGTGCGGAAGTTGGCCGAGCTTACGGAGCGCAGGGTGGGGTAGTGCCTTTCCGACACGTCGGCGCGTAGGAAGAGCTTGCGGTTCTGCGTGATGCTCACCAGCGGCTGACCCACGTCCACGTAGTCGCCCTCTTTCACCAACAGGTTCTTCACATATCCGTCGATGGGTGCCACCACGGCCTGTCCTGCCGCCGAGTGGTTCCTGGCCACGGCCTCGTAGGCGATGCGGGCGTTCTCGTAGGTCTGGCGGGCTTGTGCAAACTCTTTTTCGGACACGATTTTGCTCTCCACCAGGGCTTTCATGCGTTCATATTCTTGCGCGGACACCTCGTAGGCCACGCGGGCTTTCTGCACAGGGTCGCCCTCGGCCAGGTGCTGCGAGGAGAGCGTCAGCAGCGGGCTGCCCTTCGATACGTGCATCCCCTCGATGAGTTTTCCGCCGAGCGACACCACGCCCGCCACGGTGGCCACGGCCACCCGTTCGTCGCCCTGTGCCGTCATCACCTGGCCGCTGGTTCTGATGACCTGGCGGAAGCTGCCCGCCACTACGGGTTCTACCACCACGCCTGCGGCTTCTGCCTTGGCCGGTGAAAGGATGATTTCGTCGCCCTCGTGTGCATGCTCGTCGTGTGCATGGCTTTCGTGGTCGTGGCCGTCGTGGCCGCTGAGTTCGGTGGTGTGGTCGTGCGCCTCGGCATTGTGGTCGTGCGCTTCGTCGCCGGTGTGCGCTGCGTGCCGGCAGGAGCCCAGGAACATCATTCCCACGGCTCCCCAGAAGAAGATTCTTTTCATGTGTATTCTGATGTGTTGTTTTGGGTTGTTCTTACGCTTGTTTACGGTCGCAAAAGTACGCGATGCTTCCCGCAACCGGGTTGCATGGTCGCGTCAGGCAAGAACAACGGGAGGCGCACGCAGCCCCTTGGCACGTGCGATGAACGTGCCGTGCAGGGACTCTGAGTAGGTGTATTCCCGCTCGCGGGAGAATGCGGCGGGGAGGTCAGGTGGTTTCGGCAGCCGTGTTCCGTTGCACGGGACAGTCGTCCACAGGTGGTGCAACTGGAGCAGGTGCGGGGTTTGGCTTTGCCGTTGGAAGAAGTGAGTGGTGATGCAGCCCTTGTTGCAACAGCAGTGTTCGCACTCGTCGGCCGGCAGCCGGTGCTCGCAGCAGGGACTTTGCTGCAGGTCGTTCTTCAGGCAGATTTGCCGGTCGTGGTGGTGATGAGGCAAGACGACCGCCCCCAGCACCAGGAGGCTGAGCAGACAGAAGAGGCTGGCTATGTGGCGGCGGGCGGCGGGCTTCATCGTGTTTCGTTTGTGTAGTTCTTTGCCTGCAAAGATAATACGCCGGTTTCAGATTCCGGCCATCTTCGGCATTAAAAATCGCATGGGGCTGCACGACTCTTTCATTTGGGCATATCTTATGCGTTTCCGGGATGCCGCACGGAGCGTGTTCCACACAGGCAATCC
>CAYPUJ010000077.1:0-13022 GCA_964413805.1 uncultured Bacteroides sp.
TCTCTTTAATCGGTTGTGACAAAGAAGACTTCACTGTAGATGTGCCGAACATTGAAATTACGACAACTACTCCCGAAGTAAACATTGATTACAGTTCGAGTGATACGATTATCATTGGATCGGATACGATTATCATCAACAATGAGTATTCTCCGGTAGAAGGTGCTGCATATCTTATGATGAGTACTACTGCTACTACGGGTGAGACAATCGGTGATGTAACTTACACCATTCTTGATGCTGCAGGAGAAACTCTTACGGATGACAATGGAACTGCATACGAATTTGTAGCTACGTCTTTGACGGTGAGAGTTCCGGTGGAAGCCCAATACTCTGTCGTAGCAGCAAAGAATGGTTATCACAGCAACAGCCAGTTTGTCAATGTACCGAGCGTTCCTCAGAACCAGATTCTGACAGTGCCTGTGAACATTGTTCTGGAAGCTGTGGATGCAGAGGAATTAGATGAAACTGTTGCTGAAAGTGTCGGTAGTGTAGACGAAGAAAACACTGTTGAGCAAGACCCCGTTGAACAGCCTATTTCATCTCCGGACGGTGGAACATTCGCAGCAGGTGTGACTTATCAGGCTGAGGTAAAGGTTCCCACCGGTACTTACATTACTGAAGAACAAAAGGAAGCACTGTATAGCTCCATTGATGCTTTGTCATCGTATGTGGCAACGCGTGCTACAGTTGATGATCTGACCACAGCCAAGGACTACTTGCGTGCCAAGGTGGCTAACTACCAGTCTTCTGCCTCAACTGTTTCGACTACCTGGTCTTTCGTTCTTTCAGAAGAAGCAGCTTCTGTATCGGCAATGGTGACTACTACTATCAGCACTCCTACAATTACGTTTAGCGTATGGGTTAATGACAAACGATATGAAGTAACCGGTGAATGCACGGTTGTTACTGGAAATTCAATCGAATTTGTAGCCGAGGGTGTAGATATTACACACGCCCACGACCATGGTAACAGTTCTACTTCCGGTGGTGGCGTTGGAGGCGACGAGTAATCCTCATACCCACAAAGGTTTATTGATTGTTTTTACCCATTAAAACGTAAGAAATGAAATATAAAGTAATAGCATTATCTCTCCTTTTGGCAAGTGCGGGTTCAACCGCATTTGCCCAGGAGGCGGAGAAAAAATGGACCGACAACATCTTTGTCGGTGCGGGCGTGGGAATCATGTCCGTCTTTAACGACGGGATGAACTCGCCTACGCTCAACATCAATGTACAGGTGGGTAAGTATATCACTCCGACTTGGGGTATTCGTGCCGAACTGAGCGGTGCTTGGCAGAGCCTGGAAACACAATCCACCGGCTACAGCAACTATTGCAAAAAGTTTGGTGAACTCAACTTGGATGCTATACTGAACCTGAACAGCCTGTTTGGCAATAAGAACTACGAACGTCCGTTTGATGTTTACCTCTTCGGTGGTCCCACATTGAACCTGTCGCGGGCTGTGAGCGGCGGAATCGCCTATGTCGGCTCGTACACGGAATCGACAGCTGGTAATGAAACCACAACAAGCGTTACAATGACTCCGGAATACTACGTCAGCTACCAGGGCGCCAAACTCCGCGTCGGTGCTACGGTAGGTTTGGGTCTGGCTTACAACGTCAACGAGTACTGGGCAGTCAATCTGGAAGCCCGTGCCGGTGTCACTCCCTCCATCTTCGGATGGGGCAGCGACTGCCGCAAGGCCGAAGCCACTGGCCGTCTGACCGTGGGCTGTGCCTATACATTCGGTGGCAAGCACTTCACCCCGGCCATTGCCAAGGTGGATCAGGCTGCCATCAACGAGGAAGTGAACAAGTACCGTAATGAACTGGCACAGGCGCAATCCGAACTGGCCAACGCAAAGAACGCCCTGGCCAGCGTAGAAGAGAAAGAACCGGTGGAAATCATCAAGGAAGTACAGGTTGCCGGCCCGCGTGCCATCTTCTTCAAGATCGGCAGTGCCAAGATCGACGACTATGGAATGGTCAACATCCAGCTGGCTGCAAAGATCCTGAAGGCCAACCCGGAGAAGAAGTACAAGATTGCCGGTTATGCCGACAAGGCTACGGGCAGTTCTTCCACGAACCAGAAGCTGTCTGAGAAACGTGCACAGGCCGTTTACGACGCTCTCATCGCAGAAGGCGTAAGCGAAAGCCAGATCGAACTCGTAGGCTTCGGCGGTACCGAGAACATGTTCGGCAAGGATTACCTGAACCGCGTGGTTATCATGGAATAAGCCCTCCGGACTTCAGTATTCATAAAAAGAGAAGAGGACACCTCAAACGGGAGGATGTCCTCTTTTCTTTGTTCTGTGTCCGTATCTGCTTTTATTCTGTTTCGCGGACAATCCATTCCCACACAGGCATCGCCTTTATCGTTATGCCGTCGTGAACGATTGTTTCCGAGTGGTGGTCGGTCAGAATATACACATTGCCACATCTGACGGCTTTGGCTGCCGCGACGGCACCGTTAACTTCCCGCTTGCGGGTCTTCGGGCTCTCAATGTCGTATGCAACCTGGTAGATTCCCACGGCTTTGTTCCCGTCGCAGACAACGAAGTCGGCTTCCGCATTCCCATTATCGAAATAATAGATGTCCTCTTCCACGGTCTTGATGCGGCGGCGCAGTTCCAGGTAGACAATCGTCTCCAGCCGCCACTCTAAATTTTCGCCTGCCAGCGCATTCTCCCGCTTGTTCATGAAGGCCACGTCGATTGCGTATGCTTTCTCTGCCACGGAACGCTCCTTGCTTTTTGTCGAGTACTTGCTGACCTTGCATATCAGGTAGGTCTGCGTCAGGTAGGAAAGATAATTGCCCAACGTGTGATGGCTTTTAAACCCGAACTGTTCTTGCAACCTGTCCTTGACGATGATGGCGGGCGAAATGTTGAGCAGATGTCCCGCCAGTCGCTCCAACGAATCGATGTATTTGACCTTGAACCGCTTTTGGATGTCCTGCGTGATGATGTTATGGAACAATGAGTCGATGTAGCTCGTCCGGTTGTGCTCCACCAGCAGTTCCGGGAATCCGCCTTGCCGCAAATATTTGTCGAAAGCCCCCATCAGCAATCCCATGTTTTTCGTGGTCAGCGGTTTCGTGTCAATGCCGTTATAGCTGCACCAGTCCTTGAACGAGAACGGTAGCAGTTCGACCGTATGGTGCCTTCCCGTCAGATGGGAGGCCAGTTCACCGCTGAGCGATCTTGAGTTGCTGCCGGTAAGCAACAGACGGACTCCTTTACGCAGCATTCGATTGACAAAAAGGTGCCAACCCTCGATGTTCTGAACCTCGTCAAGAAAAAGATGGGTGAAACTGCCGTATATGCTGTAGAGCACTTGAAGGACATCATTCATGTCCTTGACCGTGAGGTCATACAGATTCTCATCGTCGAAATTGACGTATGCATAACTGACTTTTGATTGCTCCAAGGCATTGAAGCACAATGTGGACTTCCCGCTTCTTCTGACACCGATGACCACCTGTGCCAGGTTGCTGTCCAAATCGATCAGGCATTCTTCCAGACGGTGGCAGAAGGTCTTTCCCCTCAATGCCTCGAGTTCTTCCTTCTGGTCCAGCAGGACTCTTTCAAGTTCTCTTATATCCATTGTTCCCAAGTTTTTTGCGATAAAGATAGCAAAAACAATCCGTACTGCCGATATTTCGCCTAAAACAGGTAGCTGCACTGCCGATAATTCGTGAAAAACGGGCGGTTGCACTGCCGATAATTCTCTTTTACCTGTCATTCTTTTCTGCCTTGCACATCCCGTCAAGGGGATTCTTGCCGTTTCCGTTCGTTTATTGGACGTTTTTGCGTAATTTTGCGTCCGCTTATGAGCAGGATAGTAGCCATCGATTACGGAAGAAAACGTTCGGGGGTTGCCGTGAGCGACCCCTTGCAACTGATAGCCAACGGGCTGGCGACGGTGCCCACGCACCGCCTGCCGGACTTCCTGACCGATTATGTGGCTAAGGAACCGGTGGAACGGATTCTGGTGGGGCTTCCCAAGCAGATGAACTACGAGGCTTCGGAAAGTATGCGCTACATCAAGCCTTTTGTGGCCTCGTTGAAGCGGATATTGCCGGGAGTGCCGGTGGAGTATGTGGACGAGCGGTTCACTTCCGTGCTGGCGCACCGGGCCATGCTGGATGGCGGTCTGAAAAAGAAGGACCGCCGGGACAAGGCGCTGGTGGACGAGATAAGCGCGACCATCCTCTTGCGGGACTACCTGGAAAGCAGACGCTTCCGGGGGCTGTAGCGCGGACATGAGAACTTAAAAAGAAAAAGGAACGACGATATGACATTACCTATTTATGTGTACGGGCAACCCGTATTGAGAAAAGTGGCGGAGGACATTGCGCCGGACTATCCGGGACTGAAGGAACTGGTCGGCAACATGCACGAAACGATGGACCGTGCCGACGGGGTGGGGCTGGCCGCTCCCCAGGTGGGCTTGCCCATCCGCGTGGTGGTGGTGAACCTCGACGTGCTTTCGGACGAAATGCCCGAATTCAAGGACTTCCGCAGGACGTACATCAACGCCCACATCCTGGAGAGGTCGGGCGAGCTTGTCGCGATGGACGAAGGCTGCCTGAGCCTGCCGGGCATCCGCGAAACGGTGAAACGGCACAACAGGATCCGGGTGGCATACCTGGACGAGAACCTGGAGCCGCACGAAGAAGAGGTGGAAGGCTACCTGGCGCGTGTCATGCAGCACGAGTTCGACCACCTGGAGGGGAAAATGTTCATCGACCATCTGTCGCCCCTGCGCAAGCAGATGCTCAAAGGCAGGCTGAACGCGATGCTGAAGGGCAAGGTGAACTGTGCCTACAAGGTCAGGACTGTGCGCTGAACACCGCGTGCGGAAACAGTACTCTATATAATAAGGTATAGGGCCTGAATAAAACGCTCAAAAAACATAAAAAGTGTTCCCCGATACCGGCCAAGTAAACGAAAAGTGCTACTTTTGTTCAGTTTACACGTTCACAGGATAAGATGAGAAAAAAGATACTGACGCTTCTGTTGCTGTTTCCCACGTTGCTATGTGCGCAGATAAATACGGAACGGGTGATGACGATTGCCCGCAATGCCTTGTATTTCGAGGACTATGTGCTTTCGATACAGTATTTCAATCAGGTAATCAATGCGAAGCCCTACCTGTTTGAGCCTTATTTCTACCGGGGACTGGCCAAAATAAATCTGGAGGACTTCCGGGGGGCGGAAGCCGACTGCGACGAAGCTCTCCGGCGGAACCCGTTCGTGGTGGGTGCCTACCAGATCAGGGGGCTGGCACGCATCCGGCAGAACAACTTCGACGGTGCCATCGAAGACTACCGGGCCGCACTGAAGTACGACCCCGAGAACCTGGCGTTGTGGCACAACCTTTCGTTGTGTCACATCCAGAAGGAAGATTATGAGGCCGCCGAGGAAGACTTGGGAGAACTGCTGTCCATCGCTCCCCGTTACACCCGCGCCTACCTGATGCGGGGCGAAGTCAGCCTGAAGCAGAACGACACCATCCGCGCCCTACAGGACTTCGACAAGGCCATCGAACTCGACCGCTACGACTCCGACGGGTGGGGAGCGCGTGCCGTCGTGCATTTGCAGCAGGGAAAATACGAGGAGGCGGAAGCAGACCTGGACCAGGCCATCCACCTGAGTGCCCGCAACGCAGGCTACTACATCAACCGTGCCCTGGCACGCTTCTACCGGAACAACCTGAGGGGAGCCATGAGCGACTATGACCTGGCACTGGACATCGACCCAAACAATTTCCTGGGACACTACAACCGGGGCCTGCTACGCGCACAGGTGGGTGACGACAACCGTGCCATCGAGGACTTCGACTTTGTGCTGCAGATGGAGCCGGACAACATGATGGCCACCTTCAACCGGGGTGTGCTGCGGGCGCAGACGGGCGACTACCAGGGGGCCATCAGCGATTATTCGCGCGTGATAGACGAGTATCCCAACTTCACGACCGGCTACTACTACCGTGCCGAGGCCCGCAGGAAAGCCGGTGACCGGAAGGGAGCGGAAGAAGACGAGTTCCGCCTCATGAAGATGCAACTGGACAGGCGCAACGGCGTTTCGTCGGGAGGGGCAGATGATAACGACGTGGCCGACAACAATGCGGACGGAAAGGACGACGGCAAAACGCGCAAGAAGTCGGACAAGAACATGGAGAACTACCGGAAAATCGTGATTGCCGACGACTCGGAGAACCAACAGCGCTACACCAGCGACTACCGGGGCAGGGTGCAGGACCGCAACGTGGTCATCAAGCTGGAGCCGATGTATGCCCTGACCTACTATGAGAAGGCCAGCGAAGTCAAGCGGTCGGTTCATTTCCACCACGACATCGACGAACTGAACCGTTCCAGGCTGTTCCCGAAAACGTTGCGCATCACCAATGCCGAAGCTCCGCTGACGGAAGAACAGGTGCGTTTTCATTTCGCCCTGATAGACGCCCACACTTCGGACATCGTGGCCGACGAGCGGAATGCCAGGAAACGCTTCATGCGCGGGCTGGACTTCTACCTGGTGCAGGACTTTGTCAGTTCCATCGACGACTTCACGAAGAGCATCCTGCTGGACGACACTTTCTTCCCGGCCTACTTCATGCGGGCACTGGTGCGCTGCAAGCAGCTGGAGTACAGGAAGGTGGCGGGAGAAAGTTCCGGCGCGGCCGAAGAGAAGCCGGAAGTGACGGCCTTGGACTACGACGTCGTGAAGAATGACCTGAACCGGGTCATCGAACTGGTGCCGGATTTTGCGTATGCTTACTACAACCGGGGCTATGTCTACTCCATGCTGAAGGACTACCGTGCGGCACTGGCCGACTTCGACAAGGCGGTCGAACTGAACCCCGACTTTGCCGATGCCTATTTCAACCGGGGGCTGACGCACATATTCCTGGGGAACAACAAACAGGGCATTGCCGACCTGAGCAAGGCGGGTGAACTGGGAGTGGTGGCGGCCTATAACGTCATCAAGCGGTTCACGGAACAGCGGGAATGACATTTTTTGCTGAAAAGGACAGGAATATCCCAAAAGATTTCGCTATTTTTGCGAGCCGTAAAAAGCGAATGACTTTGCATTAAATAATAGACAATGATAAAGATAACTTTTCCAGACGGCTCCGTCCGCGAGTACAGCGAAGGAGTGACGGGGTTGCAGATTGCAGAAAGCATCAGCCAACGCCTGGCACAGGAAGTGCTGGCCTGTGGCGTAAACGGGGAGATTTATGACTTGGGATGTCCCATCAGCGAGGATGCGGAATTTGTGCTTTACAAGTGGGAGGACGCGCAGGGAAAACATGCGTTCTGGCACACAAGCGCACACCTGCTTGCCGAAGCCTTGCAGGAGTTGTATCCGGGTATCCAGTTCGGCATCGGCCCCGCCATTGAAAACGGGTTCTACTATGACGTGGATTCGGGAGAGACCCCGATCAGGGAATCGGACCTGCCTGCAATCGAGAAGAAGATGGTGGAACTGGTAGCCCGGAAAGAGGCGGTGGTGCGGAAAGACATTTCCAAGGCCGATGCGCTGAAAATGTTTGGAGAACGCGGAGAAACCTATAAGTGTGAACTGATTTCGGAACTGGAAGACGGACACATCACGACTTATACGCAAGGTGCCTTCACCGATTTGTGCCGTGGCCCGCACTTGCTGACAACGGCTCCCATCAAGGCCATCAAGCTGACATCGGTGGCCGGTGCCTATTGGCGCGGGCACGAGGACCGCAAGATGATGACGCGCATCTATGGCATCACGTTCCCGAAAAAGAAAATGCTGGACGAGTACATGGTTCTGTTGGAAGAGGCCAGGAAACGCGACCACCGGAAAATCGGGAAAGAGATGGACTTGTTCATGTTCTCCGATACGGTGGGGAAGGGACTGCCCATGTGGTTGCCGAAAGGTGCTGCCTTGCGTCTGCGTCTGCAGGACTTCCTGCGCCGCATCCAGGCGCGTTACGACTATCAGGAAGTGATTTGCCCGCCCATCGGCAACAAGCTGCTTTACATCACCTCCGGCCATTATGCCAAGTACGGGAAGGATTCTTTCCAGCCCATCCATACACCGGAAGAAGGCGAAGAATACTTCCTGAAACCGATGAACTGCCCGCACCATTGCATGATCTACAAGAATTCGCCCCGTTCGTACAAGGAACTGCCCCTGCGGCTGGCGGAGTTTGGTACAGTCTGCCGGTATGAGCAGAGCGGAGAACTGCACGGGCTGACACGGGTGCGCAGCTTTACGCAGGATGACGCGCACATCTTCTGCAGGCCGGATCAGGTGAAGGAAGAGTTTCTGCGGGTGATGGACATCATCTCCATCGTGTTCCGGTCGATGAACTTCCGGGATTTCGAGGCACAGATTTCACTGCGCGACAAGGTAGATCGTGAAAAATACATCGGCAGTGACGAGAACTGGGAAAAGGCCGAACAGGCCATCATTGAGGCTTGTAATGAAAAAGGACTGAAAGCCAAAGTGGAATATGGCGAAGCAGCTTTCTACGGCCCCAAGCTGGACTTCATGGTGAAGGATGCCATCGGCCGCCGCTGGCAGTTGGGAACCATCCAGGTTGACTACAACCTGCCGGAACGTTTCCAACTGGAATATACGGGGGCTGACAACCAGAAGCACCGTCCTGTGATGATTCACCGGGCTCCTTTCGGATCGATGGAGCGTTTTGTGGCCGTGCTGATTGAACACACTGCCGGAAAATTCCCCTTGTGGCTCACACCGGAGCAGGTTGCAATCCTGCCCGTCAGCGAGAAATCCAACGATTATGCGCAGGAAGTGCAACAAGTGTTGAAACGGTATGACATCCGTGCCATTGTGGACGAACGTAATGAGAAAATCGGACGTAAGATCCGCGATAACGAAATGAAGCGCATCCCCTATATGCTGGTTGTGGGAGAAAAAGAGTCCGAAGAGAAGACGGTGGCTGTGCGTAAGCAGGGGGAAGGCGACAAAGGTGTTGTGAAAGTGGACGATTTCGCAAAAAAAATCAGCGAAGAGATTCATGAAATGATAAATAAATGGTAATTTTGCAGCCACATTTGGAAAAGCGCATTTTGTGACCAGGCTGTTTTTTAAATGTGCGGCTTTTAGAAGATAAATATAAATTTAGTAGTAAGTAATAAAGAACAAAGGAAACAAACCGGTAGTAAACTTTTTAATGAAGAACGAAAGCTTAAAAGGGCAACATCGGATTAACGAGCAGATCCGTGCCAAAGAAGTTCGCATTGTGGGCGATGAAGGGGAAGCTAAGGTGTATCCGATAGCGCAGGCGCTGAAACTGGCCGAAGCTCAGGATGCCGACCTCGTGGAAATCTCTCCAAATGCACAACCCCCTGTTTGTCGTATTATTGATTACTCTAAATTTCTTTATCAGCTAAAGAAACGCCAGAAAGAGCAGAAGGCAAAGCAGGTGAAGGTGAACGTGAAAGAAATACGTTTCGGTCCCCAGACTGACGACCATGACTATAACTTCAAACTGAAACATGCGAAGGGATTTCTGGAAGATGGGGATAAGGTGAAAGCCTACGTCTTTTTCAAGGGACGCTCCATTCTGTTCAAGGAGCAAGGTGAAGTGCTGTTGCTGCGTTTTGCCAACGACCTGGAGGAATATGCAAAGGTGGACCAGATGCCGGTGTTGGAAGGGAAAAGGATGATTATCCAATTGTCTCCCAAGAAAGGCTGGGCTTCGAGGAAACAGTCAAAGCCGGAACCTAAGACTGCTGAGAATGCGGTAGAAAATGAGAAGAAAGAGAATGAATAACGCCAAAGGTATAGTTGCGTTATCATGATAAGTTTAATAATTTAAAAGTTTAACGAAGATGCCAAAGGTTAAAACGAACTCCGGTGCAAAAAAAAGATTCGCTCTTACCGGAACGGGTAAAATCAAGAGAAAGCATGCTTTTCATAGCCATATCTTGACGAAGAAGACAAAGAAGCAAAAAAGAAACTTGTGCCATTCTACTCTTGTAGATACTACAAATGTGGCTCAGGTAAAGTCGCTTCTGGCTATGAAATAAGGAGTGTGCGAAAGTATTATGTTATTAACCGAATGATTAGCTTTAAGTCCGCTATGTGAAATAACGGCGCTAACGTTCAAAAAAAGAAAAACTATGCCAAGATCAGTAAATCATGTTGCTTCAAGAGCAAGAAGAAAGAAAATCCTGAAGTTGACCAAAGGTTACTTTGGTGCAAGAAAGAATGTTTGGACTGTAGCCAAGAATACTTGGGAAAAAGGACTGACTTATGCTTTCCGTGACCGTAAGACGAAAAAGAGAAACTTCCGTGCATTGTGGATTCAACGTATCAACGCTGCCGCCCGTCTGGAAGGTCTGTCTTACTCCAGGTTGATGGGTGCCCTGCATAAAGCCGGCATTGAAATCAACCGCAAAGTTCTGGCCGATCTGGCCATGAACCATCCGGAAGCTTTCAAGGCTATCGTGGCAAAAGCAAAGGCTGCCTGAGTTTTTGCGATGCATGAGTGTCTTGCAAATAGGGTGCAAAGGATAAGTGTTTTTTTGAATGCTTAACAGTGAGGAAAACAAAAATCCTGTTTTTCTTGCTTCTTTCAGATAAAGTTCTTACCTTTGTTCTAGTAGAAAAAACAGCCGCATTGATTGGATTGGGAAACTCATCAATTGTAAAGAAATACCGAGACAAGCTTCACTTCTCAATGGCGGGCCACGCCTCTCGAGGTAACTTTTAAGTCGGTGGATTACAAAGAGAAGGAGCACTCAAATCATGTCATTCGGAGTTTCATCACATCATCGGTGCGGCTTCTTTATAACAGAAAGGGAAGAAAAGGCTTTGCTTTTTCTTCCCTTTCTGTTTGTGGCGGTCGTTTTTTTGAAGACACAGAAGATTGAGATCTTATGTTTATTGGTATATTCAGCGTGGATTCTGTCTATAAAGTCTTTATTTTTGCATTGTTTTAATCAGAAATGATTCATTTCTTAAGAAAAATATTCTCCTTCTGTTTTGTAAAATCTAAATAATACTTACATTTGCCCACCAAAAAAACAGCAAGATTCAGTGAATACTGTTTGTGTGATAAGTTAACGTGCCTTTTGGGGCGCAAGTAAGAACCTTTAAACTCTAATAGTATGAAAGAGTTAAAGAACCGGGTAATGAAATACCCGATTTATTGTGCCGTCTTGCTTATGGCGGCGTGTGTTAATCAGATAGAAGAAGATACCCCTTCGGGTAGTAAAATTCCAATCTCCTTCGCTGCTAAGATCAACCAGTCGGCTACCACAACAAAGGTTACCGACACGACTTTCGATTCGGGTGATGAAATCGGACTGTTTGCCACCATCAGTGGAACAGCCATTGATGTCGAACGCTACATTGACAATCTTAAACTGGTGTGCCAAGGAGGGGACAACCTGATTCCTGAAGAGGATGTGTTCTATCCGGAGGGAGGGGTAAGCCTGGACTTCACGGCTTATTATCCTTACCAGGAAAATGCCCTTCAATCGTTGGGGACTTCCTTGCAAATTGCCGTGAGCGAAGACCAAAGCGGGCACGAAAACTATTCCAAGTCTGACTTCTTGGTTGCTGCCGTAAGCGGGGTGGAAGGGAGTACCGATCCTGTCACGCTGAAATTTGAACATGCTTTGTCCAAGTTGAAGATAGAACTGCTTCCGGAAGGAGGCGGGTCGGTGGAGGATATGCTTGACAGCAATCCGGCCATCGTTGCATGCGGTTTTTATACACAAGCGGAATATGACTTTAAGGACGGGAGCCTGAAGGATCTTTCCGCTCCGGGTGATGTGGCAGCCTACGGGGAATGGAAGGAAGAAAGCGGGAAACTCACGGGAAAGGAATTGATCGTCATCCCGCAGCAAGTGGATGCAGGGACACAATTTATCGCAGTTGAATTGGACGGGCGCATATACACATGCCCGCTTTCTTCGTTCACGTTGGAAAAGAACACCCAGAGAACCATCCAAATCACCATGGATCCTGTCAGCGATGATGTGCTGACGGGGATGGTGGGCAGCATCGAGCCTTGGGACAGTGCAGACGAGGTGGAAGAAACCACGGGAGCATTGGAAAGCAATGCCGTCCATGTCTCGACCTTGTCGTTTGCATCGTCAAACATATACCGGGTGTACCTCGGCGGGCAACCCGTTGCGGAAATCTGCAAGGAATATTTGCTGGGCATCGGTATAGATGCACAGGCCATAGTGGCGTATCCGATGAAAAACCAAACGAGCGATTTCACACAGGGAAGAGTACTGGAATTATTGGGAAACACGGAGAACGTGCACGGCGGCACTGTCAGTTGGAATGCACAAGCCAAAACATTGTCTTACCAAGCGGGCACCTCGGAACCGATCACCCAACTGTATATTACGCAAGACGGGGACATCGTATATGAAAAACCGGAAACAGCAGCTCAAGTCATAGTCAGCAGCTATTTGTTGAAGGATGCCAGGTCCGGCAGTGTGCAAAGCTATCCGTTGGTGAAGATAGGCATGCAGTATTGGATGCAGGAAAACCTGAAGGCAACAGTTTACCGAGACGGGACTTCGCTTCCCAGGCAGACGGTGCAGAGCGGGGCGTTGGGTTATTACCAAGCGGATGGAACGGATTTCTATTTTTACAGCGGAGAGGCCATTCTGGCCAATATGCTTGCACCCAAAGGGTGGAGAATCCCAACGACAGACGATTGGGAGCAACTGCAGTCCTATGTGAAAAACGATGTGTCTGTACTGAAGGCCGGAGAATGGGAGGCTTTGGAAGAAGGAGAACAGGTACAGCCGGTAACCAACCTGTCTTATTTCAATGGTTATCCAGCAGGCTTGTGGAGTGGTGAAAGGCATCTGAGCGCCGGAAAGTTAGTTGGCTTCTGGACTTTGGAATATGAAGGAGATACGTTTGCCATGCCCGAAGAGACATTCTATCTGCGAGGGGAGGATGCAGATTTCGTGACGAGTCCAACGATATCGTCTAATGGTGATTATTACAAGGTTCTTGCCATTCGTTGCGT
>CAYPUJ010000078.1:0-12907 GCA_964413805.1 uncultured Bacteroides sp.
TGTCAAGATATTCGGGATGGATGAAATATTAAGAACCATTGAAGAATAACATTATCACAAAACCATATTAGTTGTCCTCTCCATGCAGATATACTTTAAATGTGGTTTAATATATACTTCAAGTGCCAACGAATATATACTTCCATTCGCAAATAAGCTATATTCATTCAGCACGCCTCTTCTGTACGTAGAATCACAACCGGGATGTACCTTGGAAGAAAGGCACAGATTCATCCCGCGCAAAGTATAAGGTGAGCGGTGAATGGAACATCTCAGGCGATGCTTCCGGCATTGCTGTGGACAAAAGCACCGTTTTTTCAGCCATAATTGTATGGGCATATTGCAGATATTCATTATTTATTTCTACATTTGTACCGTTAACAAGTAATCAGGGAAGAGAGTTGGAAACAATATATGCAAACCTTATTGGCTGATATAGAATGCGACATGCTGGAACTGAAATCGCTGTTGCAAATGGCTTCCACCAACGATGATCCGACCTTGCGGAGGGCTGTGGGGCGATGCATCCGGCGAATGCAGACCGGTCTGAACGAACTGGAGACCCGGCTGGACGAACTTCCGATGATACAGGAGGAAACATTGGTTGCACATGAAAAAGAACCGGCACCGGAAACCGCCGTGCATGAAGAGGAAAAAACGATGCCCAGGGAAACTCCTGTAACGGACAATTCGGCTACGGTTGCCGGATCCGTAGTACATCAGGCAACGCCGTCCATTCTGGCAGAGTGCATCAGGCCTGCTGCCGATTTGCGGCACGCACTCAGTCTGAACGACCGGTTCCGTTTTACGCGGGAACTGTTTGGCGGGGATGCTGCCCGGATGGATGAAACCATGCAGCACATAAGCGAAGCCGCCTCTTTGCAGGAAGCCTTGGACAGGGTCATGTCCGACCTCCGGCCTGACGAATCGAACGAAGCCGTTGCCGACTTTGTCGAACTCCTGAAGAAATATTTCAAATAAGCAGGTTACAGTATATGGGAAAGCTTTACGTAGTACCCACGCCGATAGGGAACCTGGAAGACATGACACTCCGTGCCATCCGCATCCTGAAGGAAGCAGACGTGGTGTTGGCAGAGGACACACGTACCTCGGGCGTGTTGCTGAAACATTTTGAAATCAGAAATGCGATGCTGTCCCATCACAAGTTCAACGAACATCAGACGGTGGAACACCTCGTTGCCCGCATCCGGGGAGGAGAGACCGTGGCACTCATTTCCGACGCAGGAACACCCGGCATTTCCGACCCCGGTTTCCTGCTGGTGCGCGAATGTGTGCGGAACGGCATCGATGTGGAGTGCCTGCCGGGTGCGACGGCTTTTGTTCCGGCCTTGGTGGCTTCCGGTTTGCCTTGTGACAGGTTCTGCTTCGAAGGATTCCTGCCGCAGAAGAAAGGACGCCTGACACGTCTGAAGGCATTGGCCGGAGAAACGCGCACCATGCTGTTCTATGAATCGCCCTATCGCCTGGCCAAAACCCTGGGGCAACTGGCCGAACACTTCGGCGCGGACCGTCCGGTCTCCGTTTCGCGTGAGATTTCCAAGGTGCACGAAGAAACCGTGCGGGGGACGTTGGCCGGACTGGCAGCCCACTTCACAGCCAACGAACCCAAGGGGGAAATCGTGATAGTTGTGGCAGGAACAGACCATAGATAACTTCATTAACTAAATACCAAGAAACGTATGAGAAAGATCGTAGCATTCATGGCATGTGCTGTCGCAATGGCATCATGCAATAACTTTTCGGGAAACAGCGACCGGTTGCAGGCCGAAAACGATTCTCTTTTGGCGGAACTGAACCAGCGCAACGCAGAACTGGACGACATGATGGGTACTTTCAATGAGATTTCGGAGGGCTTCCGCCAGATCAATGCCGCCGAAAACCGGGTGGACCTGCAACGCAGCGCAGCCGCCGAAGGCTCCTTGAGTGCCAAGGAAAGAATAGCGTCGGACATCGAATTCATCCGCAGGCAGATGGAGGAAAACAGGGAACAGATCAACAAACTGCAGGAAATGTTGAAGCGGAGCAACAACAACTCGGCACAGCTGAAGAAGGCTGTCGAGTCGCTGACGCAGGAACTGGTGGAGAAGACCAGGCGCATCGAAGAACTTCGGGCCGAACTGGCTTCCAGGAACATCCGCATTCAGGAGTTGGATGCCGCTGTGAGCGGGCTGGAAGCCGACAAGGAGAGACTGGCCGTGGAAAACGAAGCAAAAGCCAGGGTTGTGGCCGAGCAGGACAAGGTACTCCACACGGCCTGGTTTGTGTTTGGCACCCGCAAGGAGTTGAAAGACCAGAAGATTCTGACCAATACGGGACTGTTCAAGAAGGGTCAGGTGATGAAAGACAGCGACGTCAACAAAGACTACTTCACGCAAGTGGACATCCGCACCACGAGAGAAATCAGGCTCTATTCGAAAGACGCGGAGCTTCTGACCACCCATCCGGCCGATTCGTATGCATTGGAGGAGGACGACAAAGCGTTGCTCACGCTGAAGATTACCCGTCCGGAAGCGTTCTGGAGCATTTCCAGATATCTGGTCATCCAAGTGAAATAGAGAGAATGCGCCTCAACGTTGTACGTGCGCTGTCCGCCGGTTGCCCTCCCTGCTGCAAGCGGGAGTGACCGGCGGATGACGCATTTGTTCTTCAAAGCATATATGACCTACAGGAATCTGTTTTTCGATTTGGATGACACGCTTTGGGCTTTCTCGGAGAATGCCTGCGATGCGTTGGAAGAAGTGTACCACAAGCACCGTTACGACCGTTTCTTTCATTCTTTCGGGCATTTCCATGCGCTCTACCAGCAGCGTAACCTGGAGTTGTGGGAAGCCTATGGCAAGGGGCAGGTGACCAAGAGCGAACTGAACAGGCAACGCTTTCTCTACCCGCTGGAGGCTGTGGGGGCGGGAGATGCCCGCCTGGCCCAGGCGTTTGCCGACGATTATTTCGCCATCATTCCCACCAGGCAGAAGCTCATGCCCCATGCCCGCGAAACCCTGGAGTACCTGTCGGCACGCTACAATCTCTACATCCTTTCCAATGGCTTCCGCGAGCTTCAATACCGGAAGATGTGTTCGTCGGGCATCGGACATTATTTCAGGAAAGTCATCCTCTCGGAAGACATCGGTGTGCTGAAGCCGCACCCAGCCATCTTCCACTTTGCCCTTTCGGCCACCCAGTCCGAACTGTCCCGGACGCTGATGATTGGCGACAACTGGGAAAACGACATAGCCGGTGCGGCCGGGGTGGGGATGCACCAGGTGTTTTACGATGTCTCCCGCTGGCAAGACCTGCCTTTTCGCCCCACCTACCGGATTACGGACCTGAGCGAACTGATGGAACTGCTCTGAATCCTATTTGAACAACTTTTCAATCTCCTCATCTTTGATGGTGGCCAGCACGATGTGTCCGTCGGGCGTGTAGTTGGGCGAAGGACAGGCAAAAAGGCTGTCAACGAGGTTGGCCATTTCGTCGTTGCCCAGCACTTGGCCGTAGGCGATGGCAGCCGCGCGGGAGAGGGAGAGAGCAAGCCGGTGGCGTATTTCCTCTTTCACGTCGTTGCCCTGCTCCATAGCGGTGTGCACCATGTTGCGCACCAGTTCCACAGGATCCAGCCCTTCGATGCCGGTCGGCACACCGTTGATGGCGTAGCTGCCTCCGCCGAGCGGGGTCAGTTCGAAGCCTACGGCCGACATATCCTCCATGACACTTTCGAGCATGGCTGCCTCCGAGGCGGGCAGTTGCACGATTTCGGGAAACAGCACGCCTTGCGACACGCCTTTCCGCTGGGTTATCTGGTGCATGTAACGCTCGTAGAGTACCCGTATATGTGCCCGGTGCTGGTCTATCATCATGAGGCCGGACTTGACGGCGGTCAGGATGAAGCGTCCTTTGAACTGGAACTGCTGCGCTCCTCCTTTCCCGGCATCGGTGGTTTCGCCCGGCAGGGTTTCGGACAGGAGCGGGTGTGCCTGAACGGGCTTCTCCGTCATGGGGATGGAATGCTCCTCTGTGGGCGGTTCCTCCTCTTCAGGGTCGTTCATGCGGCTTGCCTTGGACAGTCCGGAGTAGAGCTGTTCCCATTCCACCGGGGAACGCTGCCAGTTTGCACCGCCCGGCACGTCGGCTGTGGCGTTTTTGAGCGGGTCGTGGCCGCCGCCTGACCGGGCAGGTCCGGAGGGCGTTGCGGAATGGGGCAGGAATGCAGGTATGTCCGGCATGTCTTCGGTGTCGAAATCGATTTGCGGGATGGCGCAGAAGCGTCCCAGCGATTCCCGGACGGCAGCCGAAAGAATCTGCCAGATGGCTTGCTCGTTTTCAAACTTGATTTCGGTCTTGGTCGGGTGGATGTTCACGTCGATGTTGGCAGGGTCCACTTTGAAGTAGATGAAGTAGGAGATTTGCTCGCCTGCCGGAATCAGTCGTTCGTAAGCGTCCATCACCGCCTTGTGGAAGTAAGGGTGCCGCATGTAGCGACCGTTGACGAAGAAGTACTGGTGCGCCCCTTTCTTGCGTGCCGTTTCGGGCTTGGCCACGTAGCCGGATATTTTCACGATGCTGGTTTCCACCTCGACATCGAGCAGTTGTTGGTTCAGCTTCTTGCCGAAGATGGTCATGATGCGTTGGCGCAGGGGCGTGACGGGCAGGTTGAACAGTTCGTTCCCGTTGCTGCGGAGGTGGAAGGTCACATCGCTGTGTGCCAAGGCAATGCGTTCAAACTCGGCCAGGATGTTGCTGAGTTCCGTAGAGTTGGACTTCAGGAACTTGCGCCGTGCCGGAACGTTGAAGAACAGGTTTCTCACCGCGAAGTTGCTGCCTTTCGGGCACGACACGGCTTCCTGGCTTTCCACTTTCGAGCCGGATATGCACAGGCGCGTGCCCAGTTCCTCGTCGGCAGGTCTGGTTTTGAGTTCCACTTCGGCCACGGCAGCAATGGAGGCCAGGGCTTCTCCACGGAATCCCATCGTGTGCAAGGCGAACAGGTCGTCCGCTTTGCGTATTTTGGAGGTGGCGTGGCGTTCGAAGGACAGCCGGGCGTCCGTTTCCGACATTCCCTTGCCGTCGTCAATCACCTGGATGCAGGTCTTGCCTGCGTCCGTCACCAGCACAGATATATTCCTGGCTTCGGCATCAATTGCGTTTTCTACCAGTTCCTTCACGACAGATGCCGGTCGCTGGATTACTTCTCCGGCTGCTATCTGGTTGGCAACCGAATCGGGCAGTAATTGAATGATATCGCTCATTGACTATGATAATTTGGATTAAAAAAGGGGGAGTGCCCTCGGCACACCCGTCAGCTGATAGCATACCACAAATACAGCAACACGGCTATCACGATGATTGCTGTCCCCGGTTTCATGGATTGTCTTTTGCCTTCTTTGCGTCGTCTCAGGCGGGTGGCGTATTGCACCCGTTTCTCCTTTGACGCTTCCGGGGGGCAGTCCGTTGAAGGCGGATGCTCCGGGTCGTGCCGGGCTTTCTCCTTCAGCCGTTCCAGCCGTTCCTTCCGTTCGTCTGCATATATATAAGTATGGTGGAAGCCCCGGGGCATCCGTGTGACAAACATTCCCATCTTCCGTTTTCCTCTACTTTTTGGTTCGTTCGATGTTCATCTCGCGGGGCGAAGTCACCGGCTTGCGGTCGCTCTTCTGCAACTGGTCGCCTGCTCTTTTGGGCCTCCAGTTGAAGATGTCGTTCTTGTCTCGCGGACGGATGTAGTCAAACCACACAAAGGAAGGCAGCCTGTATTTGTCCGCCGGTATCTGGTTCATGGGGTAGGCGATGCCGTTGGCTTTCCCGATGAACGAGCCTTGTTCCATCCTTCGGTCCTTCATCAACATGCGCAGGAATCCTCCTTCCGAATAGTTCAGCATCATCAGGGTGCTGTCCCGTTCCTCCACCGGATAGTACACGACCAGTACGCTGCCGTTCACGTCCACCTGCCTCATTTCGCCTGAAACGAAGTAGGCCATCATCTCTTTGCCGGACACCTGGTTGTAGTGGATGGAGTCCTTCTGCTCCACGGCCAGTGCCTGGTTGATGATGTGCGCCCAGTCGATGGTGCTGTCGTTCATGTAGATTTTGATTTCTTCCCCCAGCAACTGTTCTTCTCCGTACCACAGGATGGGGTCGGTGTACATGGTCATGCACGAGTCTTTGGAGTTGTACACCGCCGAGTCGCATACGGCCTGCACATCCGTGCGGTAGGCACGCACTTTGTGGTAGGCGTGCATTTCGCGGAACATGGAGTCGGTATTCAGGTTGAACGTAATCATGCGCAGCGTGTCGGCGTGCATGAACAGGCTGTCTCCCTGCGAGTAGTCCACGGCCACGGCCCGTTTGGTGGCCAGGGCGCTTCCGGTCAGTTCGTTGTAGAAGCAGTAGTCGCCCGTCAGCATGTTGCGGTTCACCGTGTCGTTCATCTGTACGTTGTCAAACGCTTCCCCATACCCCGCCTGGCGGTCATAGAACAGGCTGTCTCCCGTGAGTTTCTTTCCCTGGTTGGTCAGGACGGAGCGGTCGAGCAGTTCCGCCTGGCCGGTGTTGGTGTCGTAAGTCCCCCGTTCGGAATAGATGTGGTTGTTCTGGCTCACGATGTCCGACGGTCCCAGGATGTTGGCCACCTTGGTGAGCGTGCTGTACGTCAGCGTGTCCGAGGTCAGGACAAACTGCGGGTTCACCAGCCTGACATCGTGGTTGAACACGGCCAGCTTGGTGGCAGGGCTGTATTCGCCCCAGATGGATGTCAGCACGTTTTCTTCGTCGGTCAGCGTGCCTCCCTCGAAATAGTAGCCCAGGTTGTAGAGGCGGTCGTAGTTGAGGCTGTCTGTGGTCAGCACGGTGTTGCGGTTGATCATTCGCACGTGTTCGCGCAGCATGGCCAGTTGCGCCATGCCGTCGTAGTAAAGGTAGTCCCCATAGATGAAGAGCGTGTCTCCCTGTTCCATGCGGACATTGCCAAAGGCTTCCACCGAGTTGATTTTCTCGAAGATGAGTGCGCTGTCGCAGAACATGTACATGCTGTCATGCCTCAGCCGCACCGAGCCGATAAGTATCTGCGCATCGGGGTGCAGTTGCTGGTCGGCTCTTGCCTCGTCGGCATAGAGCAGGTCCACCCGTGTCTTTTGTTTCTCGCCGGTCGTTGTGGCGGGTTGCTGTCGCACGGTGCTTTCCCGTGTGCTGTCGCGCCGGGTCACGGTGCTTGCCGGACGTTGGGGCGGAACGGCTTTCCTGACAGAGTCTTTCGTTGTCGGCGCGTTCTTCACCGTATCATTGACGGGGCCGGTGGCGGTGTCGGCCAGCTTGATGGTGTCCGCCTGTTTGAGCGATTGCCGGAGTTGGGGCTTCTTGTCCTGTGCTCCCAGCAGACAGACGCCAAACAGGCATAGAATACCTGTCAGCAAGTACCTATGCCTGTAGAGAAAAGGGGGGATTATTTGTTTCATATCACTCTTTTATCCATCCGGGATACTTGAACGTGCAGTTGTTTTTCCACTTCTCGTTGATGCGGACGTATGTGTGCTTTTGCTTTTCCCGAATCCATTTGTCCAGCAGTTCGTCGCGCCGTTTCTCCAGCACGATTTCCTTCAGGTTCTGGTAGTCGTCGGCCACGGTCGCCTTGTGTCCGTTGGTACGGCTTTTCAGCTTCACGATGACACAGACTTCCTTTCCCGTCGATTGCGGTATCATGGTGAAGGGGTCCGATATTTCTCCCACCTTCATCTGGTCTACCACTTTGGCGATTTCGGGAGGAAGCTCCTGCATCTCGAACTTGGACGTATTGGTGTTGGGGTTAGGCAGCAGGCCGTGGTTGTTGCGCGTGTCCTTGTCCTGCGAGAGCACGGAAGCCGCATCTTCAAAAGTGAACTTCCCGTTGCGGATGTCGTCGGCGATGGAGTCCAGGCGGGCATTGGCGGCGGCCAGGGATTCTTCGGGCACGTGCGGTTTCAGCAGGATGTGGCGCACCTTGATGCGGTCACCCCGCTTCTCCACCAGCTGGATGATGTGGTAGCCGAATTCCGATTCCACGATTTTCGACACTTTGTCGGGGCTTTGCAGGTTGAAGGCCACGTTGGCAAAAGCCTGGTCCAGCTCGCCGCGTCCCATGAAGCGGGGCAGTTCGCCGCCGTTCATGGCCGTGCCTGCATCCTCGGAATAGAGACGGGCCAGCATGGTGAAACTCTCGCCGTTGTTGACACGGTCGGTATATTCACGCAGACGGCTCTTCACGTCCTCTATTTCCTCCTCCGGAATCTTGGGGTTTTGCGTGATGATTTGCACTTCCACCTGTGTGGGGATGTAGGGGATGCTGTCCGGCGGCAGGTCTCTGAAGTAGCGGCGCACTTCGGCCGGAGTCACTTTCACTTCGCCCACCAGTTTCTGCTGCATCTTCTGCACCGTCAGTCCCTCACGGGCGTTTTCGCGCAGGGTTTCGCGGATTTCCGTGGAGCTTTTGTTGAAATACTCCTCCATCTTTTCGCGCGAGCCGATGTTGGTGATGTAGATGTTGGTCAGCATATCCACCCGCTGGATGACTTCGCTTTCCGAAACCTCGATACTGTCCAGGGCTGCCTGGTGCAGGAACAGCTTCTGCACGGCTATCTCTTCCGGGATAACGCAATAGGGGTCGCGGTCGAACTTGCGTCCTTCGTACAGGGCGCTCATGCGGGCTTCTTCCACTTCGGATTTCCATATCGCCTCATCGCCCACTATCCATACCACTTCGTCTATCACGTTGTCTTGTCCGTAGGCAGCCCCGCCGCCCAACAAGGCCAAGGCAAATAAGGCTACCCATCTAAAGTCTGTAAACTTCTTCATGCTCGATGTCTTATACTAATAATATTTAATTCCGTTCTGTTTCTCCGCTCTCTCGTACAGCTCGTCTTTCACGTTCTTCATAAACTCCACCTGTTTCAGGTTCAGCAGGATATCCTTCACCTGCGCACGGGCGGTTTCGTAGGGTTGCTCTTCACCGGCAGGGCGGTAGTCGCTCACGTTCAGGAAGTAGTAGAAGGCCGTGTCCTTCAGTTCGATGTGGCGCGTCTTTTCGAGGTAGGCTTCGGCATCGGGCACATTCAGCGGCAACATGGCAAGCACGTCGGACACCGGTGTCCATTTGTCGTAGAAGTATTCATACTTCACGGCGTGCCGCATCTGGTACTTCTCCAGGAGTTCCACGGCTTCCTGCTTCTTGCTTTTGTACCACTGGCGCACACGATCCACCTGGGGTGCCGTCAGCGGCACTTTGATGAAGAGTCCCTTGATGAGGGGGCGTTCCAGCCGGAAGAGGGCTTGGTTCTGCTCGTAGTAGGCTTGCATTTCCTCCTCGCTGACCTGGTCGGCCAGTTTCTGGTGGATGAGGGCTTGCTGGTAGGCGTGCATGACGAGTGCCTTGCGGTAGTTCTCCACCAGCTTGTCGATTTCGTTGCTGTTGGGGATGTTGCGTTGCGCCTGTTCGTAGAGCAGAATGTCCTCCACCCAGTTGCGGATGTAGTGCGAAGCAAACTCTAAGCTGTCCTCTTTCGCCAGTCCCGGGGGGAGTACCGACTGCAAGTCCTCATAGTAAAGGTAACTGCCTGCCACTTCGGCCAAAGGGGTTCGTCCGTCGGGGGCGTGCGACTGCCCGCACGCTCCGCACACCAGGAGCGGGAAGAGGAAACCCAAACAGTCCGTTCGCATTGTCAACTGGTATTTCTTTGTTCAATTCAAGTCACGAAGATACGGCTTTAATCGGTTGCCTCATTGATTCTTAACGGTTTTTAAAACCTCTTGGTTTATTTCAACCTTACTTCGGGCGTACAACCGTGCCATCCGTTGTTTCTGTGCGTCGCGCCGGAAGTCGGCGACGAGGCGGGGGTAGACCTCGCGGTAGTTTTCGGGTCCATTCAGCTTTTTGCCCACCACGGCGGTGAAGGGGTGCGAGGGCAGGGAGGCGGCCTTCGCCTGTCTGAACACAAGGTCGTCCACGTAGGCGTTGTCACCCGGTTTGAACGTGCCCATTTCGGCCTTGATGCCCGATTTCTCCGGGTCGAAGGCCATGCGCACGGCATCCGCCCATTCTTCTTCGGGCAGCTTCTTGAGGAACTTGCGGGCCTGGCGGACGAGGCGTTTGCCGGTGCCGTGAAGCACGACCCCCTTGTAGCGCGGGTGTTCCCAGCGGTAGCGTGCGCAGTGCTTCTCGAAGTAGGCTTGCAGCTGCTGTTCGCTTTCTCCGTCGTCCCACCCTTCCTGCTGCTCCAGGGCGCAGGCCAGCAGGCTGTCCCTGTACACTTGCAGGCAAAGCCCCGCTTCAGGGTGTTGCTGCCCGATGCGGGCGTTCGCACGGTCCAGCACCGACTTGGCGACGAATCCCTCCAGCTGCCGTGCGGTAGCGGCGGGATGTGCGGAGGCAAAAAGTTCAAAGTCAGCCCCGTCGTAGGGCTGTCCGTCCAATGTGAACAGTGTCCGCTCCGTGTGTCCCTGCCGCAGCAGTTCGGCTGTGCCTTCCGGGTCGGGGGTGAAGCGGTAGGCCGCCTTCAGTTTCTCCACCACGGCTTTCGTCGATGCGTCGGTGTGGCGGGTGCGGCACAGTTCCTGCATCAGCCGTTCCTTCACGTCCCCGAAAGGAGGAAGGGGCGACCGCTCCAGGACGCGGACAATGTGGATGCCTTGCGGGGTGAAGAAAGGACGGGAGAAACTGTCCGGCTGCAGGCTGAAAGCCACCTCCTCGAACTCGACGGGCATGTCCAGCCGGTTCATCCGGAAGGGAGCCTTCTCGTCGGAAAACCGTTGCACGCATTGCCCGAAGTCGGCTCCCCGGCAAAGTGCGCCGTAAATGGAGTCCATCTGCGCTTCTGCCCGGCGCAGGGTCGTGGCCGATACGGTCTGCGGAAGGTAGCGGAAGATGTGGCTGACGAGCACGCTGCCCGACGGCTGTTTCTGCCGCCACGCTTCGTACTGCGCACGGGCGGCCTGCTCCAGGGCCGCCGTGTCAGTCAGGTAGGTTTGCACCAGCCTGTGGCGGTAACGGTCCAGTGCGTTGCGGAAGGCGGGCAGTGTGTCCAGCCCGGCCGATTCGGCTGCCAGGGCTTTCAGTTTCCGGCCGACAAACCACTCCAGCCTTGCCTGCAGGGAGTCCTGTGCCGCAGGCAAGGCATGGTGGCGGCAGGCGTATTCAAACTCGGCCAGTGGCACCGCCTTGCCGTCGATGTGCATCAGCACGGGGCTTTCTTGGGCTGCCAGGCGGCATAGCCACACGGCCAGCAGCAACAGGCAACCACGTTTCATCGCTTCTCTCCGTTGGTGTGGGGACGGCACATAAGGGGCGTAAGCGTCATTCTCCCGGCCGGCTGTAGTTGGGAGCCTCGCTGGTGATGGCCACGTCGTGCGGGTGGCTTTCGAGCACACCGGCGTTGGTGATGCGTGTGAACTTGGCATCGTGCAGCTTCTCGATGTTGCCGGCACCGCAATAGCCCATGCCCGCACGCAGTCCGCCCACCAGCTGGTAGATGACTTCGTACAGCGTTCCCTTGTAGGGCACCCGTCCGGCTATGCCTTCCGGCACCAGCTTCTTCACGTCGCTCGTGCCGCTTTGGAAGTAGCGGTCTTTCGAGCCGTTCTCCATCGCTTCCAGCGAGCCCATGCCCCGGTATGCCTTGAACTTCCTGCCATTGAAGATGATGGTGTCGCCCGGCGACTCTTCGGTGCCTGCCACCAGCGAGCCGATCATGACGCTCCATGCACCGGCGGCCAGTGCCTTCACCACGTCGCCCGAATAGCGTAGTCCGCCGTCGGCAATGAGGGGCACACCTGTGCCTTTCAGCATCTTGGCCACGTCGTACACCGCGCTCAGTTGCGGCACGCCCACGCCTGCCACCACGCGGGTGGTGCAGATGGAGCCTGGGCCGATGCCCACCTTCACGCCGTCGGCACCGGCTTCCAACAGTGCTTTGGCAGCTTCGCCCGTGGCCACGTTGCCCACCACGATGTCCACGTCGGGGAAGGTGGCTTTGGCTTCTTTCAGCTTTTCGATGACAAACTTGGAGTGTCCGTGCGCGGTGTCGATTACGATGGCGTCCGCACCGGCTTCCACCAGCGCCTTCATGCGCTCCAGCGTGTCGTTGGTCACGCCCACGCCCGCAGCCACGCGCAAGCGTCCCTTGCTGTCCTTGCAGGCCATCGGCTTGTCCTTGGCCTTGGTGATGTCCTTGTAGGTGATGAGTCCCACCAGCTTGTTGTCCTTGTCCACCACGGGCAGTTTCTCGATTTTGTGCTCTTGCAGGATTTGTGCGGCGGCTTCCAGGTCGGTGGTCTGGTTGGTGGTGATGATGTTTTCCTTGGTCATCACCCCGTCGATGTGCTTGAGCTTGTCCCGTTCGAAACGCAGGTCGCGGTTGGTGACGATGCCCACCAGGTGCTTTTCGTCGTCCACCACGGGGATGCCGCCAATCTTGTATTCGGCCATCAGCGTGAGGGCATCGGCCACGGTGGAACCGCGCTTGATGGTCACGGGGTCGTAGATCATGCCGTTCTCGGCACGCTTCACAATGGCCACCTGCCGGGCTTGCTCTTCAATGGTCATGTTTTTGTGGATTACGCCAATGCCGCCTTCGCGGGCGATGGCAATGGCCATTTTAGCTTCGGTCACGGTGTCCATCGCAGCCGTCACGAAAGGGATTTTCAACTCGATATTGCGCGAGAATTTCGTAGTCAGTTCGACCGTCTTGGGGAGTACTTCGGAATAAGCAGGGATTAACAATACGTCGTCATACGTCAATCCGTCCATTACAATCTTATCTGCAATAAATGACATGTTGATGGGATGTTTTGAATTTATTGCGTGCAAATATACGTTATTTCTTTCACACACGAAAAAGATGCCTGCTTTTTTTCGCGGCTGTCGGGGCGG
>CAYPUJ010000079.1:0-12826 GCA_964413805.1 uncultured Bacteroides sp.
AACTCCATAAATCTTTAACTTTCAATCATGTTTCCGTGATTTGCTCAGTATCTCGCTTTTTTATATTATCTTTGTGCCGAACAGAGATACATTTTTTATTAATATCTGATACCTATATGACGTATATGAAAAAATTATTCTGGAGTCTGGCATTGGCCATCGCATTCAGCCACGGTTCTGCAGCAAATGCACAGACAGCGGGCATCTACAATGCCATCGTACCGGGAGAGGTCTGGAACGACACAGACGGCAATCCCATCAACGCCCACGGCGGCGGCATCCTCTATCACGAAGGAACGTACTATTGGTACGGCGAGTACAAGAAAGGCGACACCACCCTGCCCGAATGGGCCACATGGGAGTGCTACCGCACAGACGTGACAGGCGTAAGCTGCTATTCGTCGCAAGACCTGATGAACTGGAAATTTGAGGGCATCGTGTTGCCGGCCGTCAAGGACGACCCAAGCCACGACCTGCACCCCGGCAAAGTGCTGGAACGCCCCAAAGTGGTTTACAACAAAAAGACGGGCAAGTTTGTGATGTGGGCACACGTGGAAAGTGCCGACTACAGCAAGGCCTGTGCCGGTGTGGCCGTGAGCGATTCGCCCACCGGACCTTTCACTTACCTGGGCAGCTTCCGTCCCAACAATGCGATGGCACGCGACCAGACCGTGTTTGTGGACGATGACGGCAAAGCCTACCAGTTCTATTCGTCGGAAAACAATGCCACCTTATACATCAGTGAACTGACAGATGACTACCTCCGTCCCACGGGACGCTACACGCGCAATTTTGTCGGCATGAGCCGTGAAGCACCGGCCGTGTTCAAGCACGAAGGCAAATACTACCTGCTCTCGTCGGGCTGCACGGGCTGGGATCCCAACCAGGCCGAACTGGCCGTGGCCGACAGCATCATGGGGCCGTGGAAGACCATCGGTAATCCTTGCACCGGCACGGATGCCGACAAGACTTTCTACGCCCAAAGCACCTATGTCCAAAAAGTGATGGGCAAGAAAGACTGCTACATCGCCCTGTTCGACCGCTGGAACAAGAAAGACCTGGAAAACTCGCGCTACGTGTGGCTGCCCATCTCTTTTGCCGACGGCAAAATCACCATCCCCTGGCAAGAGAAGTGGAACCTGGACAACTATGCCGACCAGCCCCGCTTCGAAACCGGCAAAGGAACTTTCCTGCTCAACGGAAAGCCTTTCGTGGTGAAGGCTGCGGAACTGCACTACCCACGCATCCCCAAACCCTATTGGGACCAACGCATCAAACTGTGCAAGGCATTGGGCATGAACACCATCTGCCTCTACGTATTCTGGAATGCACACGAGCCGAAGCCGGGTGAGTTTGACTTCACGGGACAAAACGACCTGGCCGAATTCTGCCGTCTCTGCCAGGCAAACGACATGTATGTCATCCTGCGCCCCGGCCCTTACGTCTGTGCCGAATGGGAAATGGGTGGCCTGCCCTGGTGGCTGCTGAAGAAGAAAGACATCCGCTTGCGCGAAGACGACCCCTACTTTGTAGAGCGCGTGGCCATCTTCGAGAAAGCCGTGGCACAACAAGTGAAAGATCTCACCATCCAAAACGGCGGTCCCATCCTGATGATTCAGGTGGAGAACGAATATGGTTCCTACGGTGTGAACAAAAAATATGTGTCGCAAATCCGTGACATCGTTCGCCAAGAATACGGCAACGACATCACCCTCTTCCAGTGCGACTGGGCATCCAACTTCGAACTGAACGGTCTGCACGACCTGGTGTGGACCATGAACTTTGGCACGGGCGCCAACATCGACCAGCAGTTTGCCCGTCTCAAGGAGTTGCGTCCAAACAGCCCGCTGATGTGCTCGGAGTTCTGGAGCGGGTGGTTTGACAAGTGGGGGGCGAACCACGAAACACGCCCCGCCGAAGATATGATTGCCGGCATCGACGAAATGTTGTCGAAAGGCATTTCTTTCAGCCTCTACATGACCCACGGAGGCACCAACTGGGGACACTGGGCAGGTGCCAACTCGCCGGGGTTCGCACCGGACGTGACTTCGTATGACTACGATGCCCCCATCAGCGAATCGGGACAGACAACACCCAAGTATTGGGCCTTGCGTGAAACACTGGCCAAGTACATGGACGGTGAGAAACAAGCCAAAGTGCCCGCCCTGATCAAGCCCATCGCCATCAAAGAGTTCCGCTTCACCGAGGTGGCTCCCCTCTTCAGCAACCTGCCGGCCGCCAAACAGGACAAGGTCATCCGCACGATGGAAGAGTATGACCAAGGCTTCGGCAGCATCCTCTACCGCACCACCCTGCCCGAACTGAAGCAGCCCGCCCTGCTGACCGTGAACGACGCACACGACTATGCGCAAATCTTCGTGGACGGGAAATACGTCGGCAAACTGGACCGCCGCAACGGTGAAAAACGGCTCACCCTGCCCGCCTGCGCCAAGGGAGCACGGCTGGACATCCTGGTGGAAGCGATGGGACGCATCAATTTCGGACGCGCCATCAAAGACTTCAAAGGCATCACCGAAAACGTGGAACTGACCGTGGACATGAACGGCTATGCCTTTACCTGCGACCTGAAGAACTGGGAAGTGTTCAACATCGAGGACACCTATGAAACGTACAAAGCCATGACATTCCAACCCATCGAACCGCAGACTGCCGGACCGGACCAACGCATCCCCGGCTGCTACCGTGCCACCTTCGAGGTGAAGAAACCCGGCGACACCTTCCTCAACTTCGAAACCTGGGGCAAAGGGCTGGTGTATGTAAACGGCCATGCCTTGGGACGCATTTGGGAAATCGGCCCGCAACAAACCCTCTATGTACCGGGTTGCTGGCTGAAGAAAGGTGAGAACGAGGTACTGGTGTTTGACATCGTGGGACCGAGGGAGACCAAGAGCGAAGGCCTGAAAACCCCGCTTATCGACCAACTGCAAGTGCAAAAGCCGCTCACCCACCGACTGGAAGGCGAAAGCCTCGACCTGACAGGCGAGAAGCCCGTGGCCGCAGGCAGTTTCGAGCCGGGCAATGGCTGGCAGGAGGTGAAGTTCGACAGCCCCGCAACCGGACGCTACGTCTGCCTGGAAGCTCTGAACGCACACGACGGTAAGGACTTGGCCTGCATCGCCGAACTGTATGTACTCGACGAGAACGGCGAACGTCTTTCGCGTGAGCCGTGGACTGTGAAGTATGCCGACAGCGAGGACGTAGCGCGTGTGAACCGCTCGGCTGACAAGACTTTCGACCTGCAGGAATCCACCTACTGGAGCACGATGGAAGGCACCCCCTACCCGCACGCTGTGGTCATCGACTTGGGAGCCACACACACCGTCAGCGCCTTGCAATACCTGCCCCGTATGGAAAGTGAAGTACCGGGCGGCATCAAGGAATACAAAGTATATGTGAAGGCCGAAAATTTCAAGTACTGAGACAGGATCGTCGAAACAACAAATCCGGCAAAAAGTGAAGCCGGGAATGACACCTTTGAGAAATCTGCAGGTTTTTTCTTTACAGAATAAAACTTGCAGATTTTATATGTATTCTCCGGAACCGAACGTACCGAACTTACCCGCCTATATCAAACATCTGCCATCGAAAAGTAGTCATCAGTCTTTCCCTGTTTCTATCAACAAATCCCAATAAACCACATAACGCTGCCGATGGATGTCGTAGAGCGGGCGGAGTACATCGCCTTGCTGGGTGGTGAAGCGCAGCGTGTCATCGTCTACCCGCTGCACGGTACGTCCGATACGCTGAGGGTCAAGGCGGAGCGTGGTGCGCAGATCTGCGGGAACTTGATAATCATACGTGTAATAGTCGTTGTAGCGCGAAGGATCCGAAAATGGAGCCGGGGATTCCATCGCTTCCGTGCCCCGTTCACCGGCCAGCACTATGGGGCCATAAAGCAAGGCCGCCCGTTGCGGATTGTCGGGCGTGGCTTCCAGGCGCAACTGCATGGGGAAGGTAACCTCAATCCGGTCGCCTGCCTTCCAACGGCGCGAAAGTTCGATGTAAGAACCGGGGGACTGACGGACATTCACCTTCCGCCCGTTGATACGGACAGTGGCTCGCCCGCTCCACGAAGGATAGCGCACGCGGAGGGTCGTTTGCAACGGCGTACTCGTTTCTATGGTCAACAGGGTGGTTTCGCTCCGGGGAAAATCGGTTTCCTGACGCAACCGCAATCCCTTGTCCTGCCAGTTCAGCACGGAAGGGATGAAAAGATTGACGTAGAGGGCATCGTCGTCGTGATAGTAGATGGCTTCGGCATACTTGGCATGGCTCTCAAAACCGCTGCCCACACAACACCAAAAGGATTGTTCAGACGTGCTGACTTTATAGGCACCGCTGAGCAGAGGCAGGAAGTAACATACCATCCCCGACTGAGGGTCTTGCTGTCCCAGAATGTGATTGTAAAGAGCCCGTTCATAATAGTCAGCCACGGCTACATCGCCCGTCAGGCAAAAAAGGTGACGCGAGAGCTTCAACATGTTGTAAGTGCAACAGGTTTCACCTGTATAGCCGTTGATGAACTCCGATAAACGGGCGGGGTCGAAGAAGTGCTCTTTCTGGCTGCAGCACCCGGGAGCAAAGGTGTGGCGGCTTATCATGGTGTGCCAAAAGAAATCGGTCGCGCGTCGGCTGTCGGCATCACCGGTCAGCTCGTACTTGCGGGCTTCGGCAATGATTTTGGGGATAAACGTATTGGTGTGTTTCGTACCCAACTCTTCTTGCCCGGCCTTGAGAGGACGGATGACATCATCGTGGTAAAAGAAGTCAGCCAACCACAAGCAGTGTTCGTCACCCGTGACGGCGTAGAGATTGTAGAAGGACTCGTTGATACCGCCAAACTCGTTGCGAATCATGCGACGGCGGGTCTCTTCGTCCAAAGGACTGAGCTTTTCATAAGCCCAGGCAGCCATGTCTTTGGCCACGTCCAAGGCCTGGGCATTGTCGGCATAGAGGTATTGGTCGATAAGCCCGGAGAGCAATTTATGCAAAGTGTACCACGGTGCCCATACGCTTTCGCCCCGAATGTTCCGGTTTATCAGTTCTTCGGAGAAAGCGCTGAGATACCCTCCACCCAAAGCAACTTGCACCCGACTCAGTCCGTCCACAAGGCTGTCACCCTTCAGGCGGAAGAGGTCACTGCCTGTGGCGGCATACATCAAGGCATGAGCCGAGAGGAGATGGCCCGTGGTGTGTCCGCGCAGTTCGCAGTCCAGCGACTCCCAGCCACCCAGTTTCCGCACGGTCATGTAGCCACCTTCGCGTCCGGCCCATACACCGGCATTGGTGCGGAAACTGTGAAGCAGGCGGTCTACACCGATACTAGCCATCCAAGCCGAGTCGCGTTCAAGGTTGTCGCGGAAACGGCTGGGCAGAAGCCGCACGTCTTTCAGGTCGAAACTTCGGGCGCGGATGGGAACAACGGTTTCTTTCGCGAGTTTGCCCCAATGTTGTCCCGGATAGACAGACTGAGCCTTTGGGGCGCTACCGACCAGCAGCGTACCCAGCAAGAATAAACAGATTTTCTTTTTCATTTTCGTGGCAGATTCATAAAAATATCCCGGCAGGGCCGCAATGAAAGGTTACTTCTCAAAGGTCACTCCCTCTACGTGTTCACCAATGAAGATACGTGCCATATCCCCCGTCTTGTACCAACCGGGTTTGCCGGGCATATCGTCCGAAATGACCGTCCCGTTGATGCGGAGGTTCTCGAAACGGACATTCTTTATCATGCGGTCACGGTCGTAACCGATGATAATCGACGGCTCTGCATGGGTTCCGTTGTAGACTATGTCCTTGAACAACACGTTTTCGATGCCGCGCCCCGGAGCCGTGCAATACTTCTTGTTGAAGCAAACGTGAAGGTGGAACAACTGCCCCCTGCGAAAATCCTCCACGCGGATGTTTTCGAAACGGACGTTACGCACCAGGTTGTTGTCGCCTGCGTTGATGGCCATGCACCCTTGATAATCCAACTGCATTTCGCAATGGTCCAAGATGTCGATGTTCACATAGTTCAGGTTTTCCATGATTTCATACTTGCCTGAATCACCGTGCAACCCGATGACGATGGGGTGTGCCACATCGGCCCAAAGGGTAGAGTTCTGCATGGTGATGTTGCTGCATCCGCCTTTATGTCCCAAACGGGTGGCATAGACGGTTGTGCAATCGTCGGAGTTGCGGCAAAACACACCGTCGAACAGGACGTTGTTGCTGGCAAAGACGTTCATGCCATCGCCCCAGCCATAGGAACTTATAGCCTTGACGTTGTGGATGTAGACACTGTCCGACTCACCCGTCGGGCATTGGGTGGTGATGAGTCCTTCTATCTCCACATTGCGCGATCGGGTCACCCGCAATCCCTCGCCGCGTCCTTCGGGATGGACAATGCCACGCCCGAAGATTTTCACGTCGCGGGTGTCAACTGCGCGGATGCACCCCCTCACCACGGCACCCCCTGCCACATAGACCGTCTTTCCTGCCGGCACATTGAGCGTGTCACCCGGCAAACGGTGCAGACCGGGACCGAAATAGATGAGGTTGCCGCCGCTCCTCGCCTTTTCGGGACGGTTGGCATCAAGGGGGTTGGCAAAGAGGTGGAGATTGTGGAAAATGTCTCCGTTCACCTCCACCGAGAGGTTGCGCGGGCAATCCAGACGAAACGTCAGGGTGCGTCCGTCCACTTGCGGAGTGATGCCATAAGAAAGGGGGCGCACGCGAGCCGTTTCAATCGTCTCGTTGGCGGTCACTTCCACTTCCACCTCGCCGCTGAAGTCAAAGTAAGCCATCGATGCCAACTCCACATTGTGTTTGCCGTTGTCCACCCGGTCTACCTTGACGGCATACGTGTCCACCGTTTTCCACTCGCCGCCATTCTGACGTACTTTCACGGTAAAATCGTTTTTCATTTCCACTCCTTGCGGAGCCGGATAAGTCACCAATCGGTCCTGTGCCCGACACGGCAGCGCAATTCCCACGGAGATTGCCGCTGCGATGCATACTGTTCTTAAATCCATAAACCTGTACTGTTAAAATAGGAATACGTTTGAAGTTGGGAATACACGTAAACGCCCCGCCTTTTTTCTGTCTGAAAACATATTTTTGTGACGGGCTTCTGCACCTGTCAGAACCCACATACAGGCATCGGTCAGTGCGGTAAAACCCGCTTTTCCCGAAGTGGAACCTTGGAAAAACAGACGAAAGGAGACCATGTCCAAAGCCTGCTGAAACATTTTTTTATCGGCAAAACATTTGAGTAGACCACCCGGGTTATTCGTATTCAGAAAAGACACCGGGAGGCCATAGCATCCCCTTGCCGAAACAAACAAAGGGTCCGGCAGGCATCGTCGACTAATATATAATGTATAGAATAGAACCGTAATGAAAGCAAAAATTCTTTTTCCGGTCGTCTGGGCTTGCTGCATGACACTGTATGCCCAAGACAACAAGACCTTGAGGCTGAGTTCGCCCAACGGCATCCATGCGGTAGTGTTCCGGCAAAACAAACTGGCAGATGGGACGAATGAAGTAAACTACCGGGTAGACTACCAGGGGGAAACCGTCGTGGAAGATTCACGTGCAGGTCTGGAACTTGACAACCGCGTGTGGGAAATGGCGTTGGGATTCCGCACCCTCAAGCAACCGGCCTGTTGGATGGACAACCTGGAAGTGGACTCGGTGAGCCATGCAGCCGACGTGGACCAGGTGTGGCACCCTTTGTATGGCGAGCGGAGCACCGTGCGCGATGCCTACCGCACTGCCACGATGCACCTCTCCAGAAAAGACGGTTCGCACTATCGGCTCGACATTGAGGTCCGCGCCTACGACGAAGGAATAGCCTTCCGTTACTTCTTTCCGGAACACCCGCAAGCCATATTCCACAAGGTGACGGGAGACCTTACCGAATATACCTTTCCGGCAGGCACCATGGCTTGGTCGGAGCAATGGGCACAAGCCCCTTTCGAGCGTTTGCCCGTGGACAGCCTGAAGCATCCCGTGGAACGGGCCTTGACACTGGAACTGCCCGGCGGCACGTGGGCAGCCCTGCTCGATGCCGACGTGGATGACTGGTGTCTGACCAGGCTCCGCTCGTCAGACCGCAAAGCCAATACCCTGGAATCTGTCATGTACAGTCCCGTGGATGTGGTGACCTACCATGCCATGCCATGGAAAATAATCATGGCAGCCGATACTCCCGGCGGACTCTTGGAACACAATGACATCGTGATAAACCTCAATCCTTCTTGCGAGATAACCGACACGTCGTGGATTAAACCTGGAAAAATCATGCGGGAAACCACCCTGACCAACGAAGGAGCCTTTGCCACCATCGACTTCTGCGCGGCACACCGCATCCCCTACATGCTGTTCGACTGGAAGTGGTACGAACCCTGCACCTCGCACGACGGAGATGCCACCCAAGTGATTCCCCGCCTGGACATGCCCCGCATCGTGGCCTATGGAAAAGAAAAAGGCGTGGGCATCTGGCTCTACGTCAACCAGCATGCCCTGATGAAACAGGCACGCGAGCTGTTCCCTCTCCTGAGCCGGTGGGGCATCGCGGGGGTCAAATCGGGCTTCGTGCAGTATGCGTCCCACCGTTGGGCAACCTGGCTGCACGATCTGGTACGCCTGGCTGCCGAACACAGACTGATGATGAACATACACGACGAATTCCGTCCTTCCGGCTTCAGCCGCACCTACCCGAACCTGTTGACACAAGAAGGCATTTGCGGCAACGAAGAATTTCCCGATGCCACCCACAACGTGACATTGCCCTTCACCCGCATGCTCAACGGGGCGGCCGACTACACGATTTGCTATTTCGACCCCCGACTGAAAACCACACATGCCCACCAGCTGGCAGCCTCGCTTGTATTCTACAGCCCACTGCAAACCATCTTCTGGTATGACAAGCCTTCCGACTACCAGGGGGAACCGGAAATGGAATGGTTCGAACACCTGCAAACTACTTTCGACGACACACGGGTACTGGACGGGATGCCCGGCAAACACATCGCAATGGCGCGACGTAAAGGTACGGAATGGTTCTTGGCCGTGATGACCAACAACGAAGGTTCGCGCCGGGAAGTCTCCCTTGATTTCCTGGAGGAAGGAAAACGTTACCGGGCCTTCATCTACACTGACGGAGGGAAAAAGGTAAAAACCCGGACACACGTGCGCTGCACCCGGCAAGTGGTAGATGCTTCCACGAAACTCACCTTCGAACTGATGCCATGCGGCGGAGCAGCCGTCCGCTTTGTCCCGATGGATTAATCTCACACACATAACGTAACGAAAAACATAGCATGAACATGAAACAACTCCTGCCCGGCTTGGGAATATGCATGCTGACAGCATGTTTTTCGTCCGGGGAAGAACCGGACGTAAACGACGCATTGGATTATTGCGACCGCCAGGTACGCCGCACACTGAGCGAACTCAGAAACGGAAACGACAGCATCGACTACACGCTGATGCCCCGCAACATCATGGACAGCCTCGAAAGCTGGCATTGCCGCAAAGCCGTAAAAGAAGAATGGTGCAGCGGATTCTGGCCCGGCATCTTGTGGTATGACTACGAATATACAGGCGACGAACGCATCAAACACGAAGCAGAACGCTTCACGGCTTCGCTGGGGTTCCTGTCATCCACATCGGCCTACGACCATGACTTGGGCTTCCTGGTGTTTTGCAGTTACGGAAATGCCTACCGCCTGACGCACAACCCTGCCTACAAACGAGTGTTGCTGGACACGGCCGACAGCCTGGCCACCCTCTTCAATCCCCGCGTCGGCACGCTCTTGTCCTGGCCCCGCGAGGTGAAGACATTTGGCGGGCACAACACCATCATGGACAATCTCATCAACCTGGAATTGCTACTTTGGGCAGCCAGGAACGGAGGGGGCACCCATCTGAAAGACATCGCCATCTCACATGCCGACAAGACCATGAAGTATCAGTTCCGACCCGATTACACTTCTTACCACGTGGCTGTGTACGACCCGTTGACAGGTGATTTCATCCGGGGATGCACCCACCAGGGGTATGCAGACAGCACGATGTGGGCCAGGGGGCAAGCCTGGGGCATCTATGGTTACACGACCCTCTACCGGGAAACCAAAGAGCCGCGCTACCTGGAATTTGTGCAACACGTGGCCGAAGCCTACCTGCAACGCTTGCCGGAAGACTACGTGCCCTATTGGGACTTCAACGACCCGTCCATCCCCCTTGCCCCACGCGACGCTTCGGCTGCTGCAATCGTGGCTTCCGCCCTGCTGGAACTCTCCGCCTACCTCCCGGTGGAGAAAGGGAAGACCTACCGCAAAGCAGCTGTGAAAATGTTGTCCAGCCTGGGGTCGGATCAATACCGCAGTGGAGATGCGAAACCGTCTTTCCTGTTGCATTCCACGGGGCACTGGCCGGCCAAATCGGAAATAGATGCTTCCATCATCTACGCAGATTACTACTACATCGAAGCCCTGCTCCGCCTGAAACGGCTGCAAGAAGGGCAGAATAATGAGCTGAGGAAGGCGAAATAACGGCAAGTCATCCAAGGACGAACAGGGGGGGACACGGATATTCCTGTCCCCCCCTGTTCTGTATTTCCCTTTCAGGGCACCTAATTTTCAATCTTCACTTCCACCCACGAGCCTTTTTGCACGACGGGCACTTGTGCTCCGTTGACGGTCAGGGACGAGAGTTTCCTTTCGCTCCGCAGACCGGCATGGATGCGCGGTTGCCCGTCGATGTGCAACTCCATTCGCCCTCCTTCCTGCCGGCTGACAAGAAAGAGTTTGGAAAGGGAAGAGAAATAGCTGACCTCTCCCCGACGTAACGCACTGCCATAGGCAATGAAGCACTCTTTGGCAGCTGCTGCATCGGTCCCTTCGGGATAGGTCACGGCAAAAAGGTAGGCATCGGTAGTCCAGCCGTCTGCTTCAATCCAAGAGTTGCTGTGCATCAGCCGTCCGTCGGCCAGCTGGTTGATGTAAAGGTCGGTCACATTCCCATCCTGACGGATGCGCAAGCCTATCCAGTTTTTGCCTTCACGGCGTTCCATCTTGGGGAGTTCACGTTGGTTTACGCTGTCCTTCAGGATGATGGCCGTAAGGCCCTTGATGCGGTCGAACTTGCCTGGCAGGTGAAGGGAGTAGTAGGTTTCCGAGCCTTTCAGGTCTTCGGTCGGGGCCTCGATGGCTTCCCAATAGAGGTCGTCGGGATAGTCGTGGACAAAGTCGGACAAGGCCAACAAGCGCGGATAGAGCGGACGCACCACCACAGAGGCCGAGTCGCTTGTGATGGTGATGTCGCCCCCACTCTTCTGCCACGTACCGCCGGGATGCCACAACCACTCAAACGAACCATAGTCGTGCGTTTTCAGGTCATCAATCAGGTAAATCACGTTGTCCATCCACAGGAAGTGGCGGAAATTGCGGCTGAAGAGGTCTGCCGTGGGTCCCGTGCCATTGGCCAGGACATACTTGATGCGCCCGGCATCCAGCAGGTGATGCAGGCTGCCCCGCAACATCGAGCCGTGGTATTGCTGTTCGGGATTCTGCCCCTGTCCGTCAAACAGCACCACGTTGTGCGCCCGGCTTTGAAAGAAATATTCCCGATAGGCCGGGTTGGGATACCAGCAGTTGCCCGCATCCTTGATGATGTCCACGCCTTTGTGGAACAAGATGAAAGAATTAGCATCGGCGTGCGAGTGATTCCACGTGTGCCCGCTCTTCACAGCCAGCATGGTGGCATCTTTCTGCCAGCCGTCGCGCATCGTGGCCCAGCCGAAGTCCGCAAACAGTTGCGAGGTGGGCAACCGGGGCACGGAGGGTGCATCCGACAAATCGGGTGTATAGAGGAAACCCATGGGACGGTTGAGGAAATAGCCATCGCGGTGCTGGCCATGCTCCACCTGGGCGATGTACCAACGCATGGTTTCGTCGCGCACGCCAAGGGCATGGAGCAACATCAGGCTGCTTTCGGCGGTCACATTCTTGTGGCTGTCACCAAAGTTGATGTCATAAAGCATCCCCGTGCGCGGATAAGCCACGTGGGCAAAGAATGCAGGCAACTGATGCAACTGCGGGATGTCCGGCAGGTTGGCACCGGGACGGGCGTTTTTCCACGCCACGAGAAATTGCAGGGCTTCCTGTATGCCGAAATTGGCATAGTTCAGGCTTTCATACATTCCGCCCGCGCGGTCAAAGGTCTTGGGCTTTTGTTGCAACACGTCGCCCGCAAAGTTGAACCATTCGGGCAGAAGCTCGCAGACGGCATCGGCACCGGCACGGGCCTCTTCCAACTCGTTTTGCAGGCTCAAGGCCAGGATGCCGCCCATGCAGACGCACGAGGTCCACCAGTTGTGTCCCATGGAGTTGAGCGAATGGATGCGGGCAGGCTCCAGCAACCAGTCTCCCAGCAACGGTTCCACACCCAGCCGATAGAGACCTCGGGCTATGGTCTTGCGTTCGGAGGCAGAAAGCCGGTTGTAGATGGCGTCGTAGGCTATGGCTGACTGGTAGGCTTTGCGGGCCACTCCCAAGTCCGACCGCCAGGCAGGCTCGCGGGCCAGCATCTCGGCACTGCCCCAAGTGTCGGCTTCGATGACGGTGAGCAGCACGGTTTTCAGGTGGTCGGCATAGCGTGCATCATCGGTCATCAGATAAGCCAACGCAAGATATTCGGCCCGATTCGGATCTGTCCGCCCCAGAGCGGCTTCGGCAGTCTGACGGATGGACTCCCAGGCAGCTTGCAGGACCGTGTCGCCGGCAAGGCGTTGCCTGGCTTGTGCAATGCGTTCCGG
>CAYPUJ010000080.1:0-12715 GCA_964413805.1 uncultured Bacteroides sp.
TCCACACAGGTACGGAGCACGTTCCATACAGGTACGGAACACGCTCCACACAGGTACGGAACAAAAGGAATACACTATGCTGACAATCAATTAATTGCATTGGTAGCTACCAAGGGAGGGTCGAGGTAGCTACCGAGGTCAAATTTGAGATTGAGACTCTACTTTTTTCCTTGCCTTAACGGCTTTCGTTTGCTTTATTTCCTTAAATATTGTCTATTATTCACAGCTTCTCCGTATCTTTGCCGTCACAATCGGGTTGTCTGCCGACGGAAGCCCGGTGGAAAATCTTCATAAATTCCAAGAACAACATGAACAATATACGGAACTTTTGTATCATAGCCCACATCGACCACGGCAAGTCTACGTTGGCCGACCGCCTGCTGGAATATACCAATACCATCCAGATCACCGAAGGACAAATGCTGGACGACATGGACCTGGAGCGGGAACGGGGCATCACCATCAAGAGCCACGCCATTCAGATGGAGTACACCTACCGGGGCGAGAAATACATCCTCAATCTGATTGATACGCCGGGACATGTGGATTTTTCCTACGAAGTGTCGCGCTCCATCGCTGCCTGCGAGGGTGCCTTGCTTATCGTGGATGCTTCGCAGGGCGTGCAGGCGCAAACCATCTCCAACCTCTACATGGCTTTGGAGCACGACCTGGAAATCATTCCCGTCATCAACAAGTGTGACATGGCCAGTGCCATGCCCGAAGAAGTGGAAGACGAAATCGTGGAACTGCTGGGCTGCAAACGCGAGGAAATCATCCGTGCTTCCGGCAAGACGGGCATGGGGGTGGAAGAGATACTGAAGGCCGTCATCGAACGCATTCCTCATCCCGAAGGCGACGAGGAAGCTCCCTTGCAGGCACTGATATTCGACTCGGTGTTCAACTCCTTCCGGGGCATCATCGCTTATTTCAAGATTGAGAACGGCATCCTCCGCACGGGCGACAAGGTGAAGTTCTTCAACACGGGCAAGGAGTATGAAGCCGACGAAATAGGCGTGCTCAAAATGGACATGGTGCCCCGGAAAGAACTGCGCACGGGCGACGTGGGCTACATCATTTCAGGCATCAAGAACTCGCGCGAAGTGCGCGTGGGCGATACCATCACCCACATCGCCCGTCCCTGCAAGGAGGCCATTGCCGGTTTTGAGGAGGTGAAGCCGATGGTGTTTGCCGGTGTCTACCCCATCGAGGCGGAGGACTTCGAGGATTTGCGCTCGTCGCTGGAGAAACTGCAGCTGAACGATGCTTCACTCACCTTTCAGCCCGAATCGTCGCTGGCACTGGGCTTCGGCTTCCGTTGCGGGTTCCTGGGTCTGCTCCACATGGAGATTGTGCAGGAGCGGCTGGACCGCGAGTTCGACATGAACGTCATCACCACCGTGCCCAACGTGTCCTACAACGTCTACGACAAGCACGGCAACGTGACCGAAGTGCACAACCCCGGCAGTATGCCCGAAGCCACGCTCATCGACCACATCGAAGAACCGTACATCCGTGCGTCGGTCATCACCACCACCGACTACATCGGTCCCATCATGACCCTCTGTCTGGGCAAACGCGGTGAACTGGTGAAGCAGGAGTACATATCGGGCAACCGTGTGGAACTGTTCTACGACATGCCGCTGGGCGAAATCGTCATCGACTTCTACGACAAACTGAAGAGCATCTCCAAGGGCTATGCCTCGTTCGACTACCACGCCAACGGTTTCCGCCCCTCCAAGCTCATCAAGCTCGACATCCTGCTCAACGGTGAGCCGGTGGATGCCCTTTCGACCCTGACCCATGTGGACAATGCCTACGACCTTGGCCGCCGCATGTGCGAGAAGCTGAAGGAACTGATTCCCCGCCAGCAGTTCGAAATAGCCATCCAGGCTGCCATCGGTTCCAAAATCATTGCCCGCGAAACCATCAAGGCCGTGCGCAAGGACGTGACCGCCAAGTGCTACGGCGGTGACGTGAGCCGCAAGCGGAAACTGCTGGAAAAACAGAAGCGGGGCAAGAAACGCATGAAGCAGATAGGCACGGTGGAAGTGCCCCAGAAAGCGTTTCTGGCAGTGCTGAAGCTGGATTGATGCTGCCCGGAAAAAGGGACGGTGAGAGAAACGGCTACCGGGGTTTGCGGGCGCAACGGGGGCATACGCCCTTGACCATGTAGTTGATGGAAGCGACCGTGAACCCGTCGGGCAGGCTGATTTCGGGGATGTGCGTGGTCTTGAAGCAGAAGGTTTGTTTGCAGACTTCGCAGTAGAAGTGGGCGTGCATGTCGTCGAGGGTACACTCCTCTTTACCCCCGCAGGCTTCGTACCTCAGGATGCCGTTGCCGTCTTCGATGGCGTGTGCCACGTGGTGTTCGCTGAAAAGGGTGAGCACGCGGAAGATGCTCGACTTGTCCAGCGTGGGCAGGATGTCTTCCAGTTCCGTCAGAGAAACGGGGCCGGCTGCCGACTGCAGGGCACGGAGCACAAGGATGCGGTTGGGGGTGGGTTTCACGCCCCGTCTTTCCATCAGATGATTGTCGCCGTTCGGGTGCATGATGATTTTCTTTTATATCCTTTTGTTTTTGTGGAAGTGGGGAGCCACGGTGTGGTAGAAGTAGACTGTGGAGACCACCGTGAGGCAGGCACCGAAGAGATAGGCCTTGTCGAACGTGCTGATTTCGGCTATGTAACCGCCTGACAGCATACCGATGCCGATACCTACGTCCCACGAGGTGAGGTAGGTGGACGTGGCGGTTCCCCGCAGGCTGTTGGGTGCCAGGCTGACGAATAACGTGTTGTAGGCAGGGAACATGGTGCCGAAGCTCACCCCCATCAGCAGGGCGATGGCAAAGAAGAGGAGGGTGCAGGCCTGGAGGTCCCATTGGGCCACGCTGGCGCAACCCCAAAGCAGGAAGAAGCTGGCAATGGCTCCGTACAACGCTGCCGAAATGACCTGCGTAGTCTTGCCCCGATCTACCAGCCGCCCGGAAAAGAGACGCGACACCGCCATGCCGACGGCCATGAACGTGAAGAAGAAGCCGGTGGATGCCTTGATGTCGAGTTGGCGGGCATACATGGCCACGTAGTTGGTGGTCATGCCGTAGGGGATGGAGAGCAGCAGCAGGCTGATGCCTGCCGGAATGCCTTTCAGCAGGAAGAAGCGGTCAAGCGACACCGGGGCACGCTTCACGGGTGGCTTGTAGGGTGTCTTCACCAGCAGGGCAAAGAAGAAGCCTGCCAGACAGGAACCCAGCGAGCAGCAGAAAGTCACCACGTAGGGCATACCTGTGTCGTGCAGGAAGAGTCCTGTCATGGGACCCACTGCCATAGCGATGTTGTTGGCCAGTCCGTAGTAGCCCAGGCCTTCACCGCGCCGCGAGGAAGGCATGATGTCTATCACGATGGTATTGCCACCCACTGTGACCATGCCGAACGATACTCCCTGCACGATGCGCAACACGATGAAGACGGACAGTACGCCTGCCAGCAGGTAGCCGCCGAAGATGGCTGTGAATACGAAATAGGCCACGAGATAGAGCGGCTTCCGTGCAAACGTGTCGAGCAGGAAGCCCGAAAACGGACGGATGCACAGGGCCGCGATGGTGTAGCACGACAGAACCACACCCACGGTGGCCTTGTTGGCCTGGTACACTTCTGTCAGGTAAAAAGGCAACACAGGCATGAGCAGCCAAAAACCGAAGTAGAGCAGGAAGTTGGCTACCAGGATGAAGCAGTAGCTTGGGGTGAGAAGCCGGTCTTTCATAACGGGAAATATACGTCGGCCGCTCAGGCAAGCGGAGCGGCCGCAAATGCAATAGGTAACTACTTTTTTTTTGTATTTCCTATGTGTACTGCACCCTTGTCCGGTCAGTAAGCAGCCTCAAACTCACGAAGGAAGCGCAGGTCGTTCTCCGAGAAGAGGCGCAGGTCGCTGACGCGGTACTTCAGGTTGGCGATGCGTTCGATGCCCATGCCCAGCGCGTAGCCGCTGTACACCTTGCTGTCGATGCCGCAGGCATCCAACACATTGGGGTCTACCATGCCGCAGCCCAGGATTTCCACCCATCCCGTATGTTTGCAGAAGGGACAGCCTTTGCCACCGCAGATGTTGCAGCTGATGTCCATCTCGGCACTCGGCTCGGTGAAGGGGAAATAGGAAGGACGCAAGCGTATCCTCGTGTCGTTGCCGAACATTTCCTGTGCGAAAAGCAGAAGCACCTGTTTGAGGTCGGCGAAAGACACGCCCTTGTCCACATACAGACCCTCTACCTGATGGAAGAAGCAGTGGGCGCGGTAGCTGATGGCCTCGTTGCGGTACACACGTCCCGGGCAGATGATGCGGATGGGCGGCTGTGTGCGTTCCATGACACGCACCTGCACGCTGCTGGTGTGCGAGCGCAGGATGATGTTCTTAGCCACGTCCCGACCGTTCACTTCCACGAAGAACGTATCTTGCATGTCGCGTGCAGGGTGGTCGGCGGCGAAGTTCAGCTTGGTGTAGACGTGCAGGTCGTCTTCCACCTCAGGGCCTTCGGCGATGCTGAATCCCATGCGGGCGAAGATGTCGGTGATTTCGTTCTTTACAATGGAGAGGGGGTGGCGCGTTCCCAGTCCGATGGGGTAGGCGGTGCGGGTGAGGTCCAGGTCATCGCATTCCGTGTCCCGGCTTTCAAACTGCTTTTTCAGTTCGGCAATCTTGGTCTGGGCTTTTGTCTTCAGTTCGTTGAGGCGCATACCCACTTCCTTTTTCTGTTCGGCAGGCACGTTGCGGAAGTCGGCCATCAGTCCGTTGACGGTTCCTTTCTTACTGAGATATTTGATGCGGAGTGCCTCCACTTCTTCGGCGTTCGCGGCTTGCAGCGTTTCCACTTCCTGCAGAAGCCGGTTGATTTTCTCTATCATATCGGTTGTAGTCTTATTGATTGCTAAAAAAACACGGCAAAAATACAAATAAATGAAGAATGGCGTGCGAAGAATGCCGGAAATTCCATCATTCCAGGCAGGCATCGAGGTCGCGGGCCAGCTGTTCCTTGTCGAGGTGCTGGCCGATGAAGACGATTTTCTGCATACGGTCGCCGTATTTCCCGTCCCAGTCGCGCATCAGTCCCGGCTCTTCCTGCATCAGCCTGATGAGATCTTCTTCGGGTGCGGTGGCATACCAGAGTCCGGCTTCGCGCAGTTGCTTTTGCGTGCCTGCCTGCTCGAACAGGTAGGACATGTCGCGGTTGTGGCTGAAATAGCAGACCCCCTTGGCGCGGATGACGTTGCGCGGCCAGCGGGTGGCGACGAAATGGTCGAACTTGTGGATGTCGAAAGCCGGCCTCCGGTAGTAAACAAAGGTGCCGATGCCGTATTCTTCCACTTCGCCCCCTTCGTGGTGGTGTTCGTCTTCGTGGTGATGGTGGTCATGGTCGTGATCATGATGATGGTCGTGGTGGTGGCCGTGTGCTTCCGCTTCTTCCGCTTCGGTGGTGGGACGCTCGATGTGGCGTATCCATCCGGCCGATGTGGCTGTTCGCTCAAAGTCGAACAGGCGGGTGTTTATCAGCTTGTCCAGGTTTACGCGGGCATAGTCGCAAGGAATGATTTCGGCATCCGGCTGCAGGGTGCGGAGTATCTGCCTGATGCGTTCCAGTTCTTCGGGTTTTACCTCGGAAGCCTTGTTGAGCAGGAGGATGTTGCAGAACTCTATCTGCTGGATGAGCAGGTTCTCGATGTCCTCTTCGTCGGGGTGTTTGCGTGTCAGTTCCTTGCCGCAGTCAAATTCGGCCTGTAGGCGCAAGGCATCTGCCACGCAGACGATGCTGTCCAGCCGGGCTATGCCGTGGCGGGTGTAGGCACTGTTCATGGAGGGGATGGAGCAGATGGTTTGGGCGATGGGTTCCGGTTCGCAGATGCCGCTGGCCTCGATGACGATGTAGTCAAAGCGTTCCAGCTTCATCAGGTCGGTCAGTTGTTCCACCAGGTCCATCTTGAGCGTGCAGCAGATGCATCCGTTCTGCAAAGCCACCAGGCTATCGTCCTTTTTCCCCACAATACCTCCCTTCTGGATGAGGTCGGCATCGATGTTGACTTCGCCGATGTCGTTGACGATGACGGCAAACCTGATGCCGCGTTCGTTGGTGAGGATGTGGTTGACCAAGGTGGTTTTGCCGCTGCCCAGATATCCGGTGAGGAGCAGCACGGGAATTTCTTTTGCTTTCATGTGTCGTATGTGCTATTTGTCCGCAAAATTACGGTTTATTTCCCAATGGTGTTCTGCCTGTCGGGCAAAATCTGTGGCAGGGGCGTGGGCGGCTTCTGCATGACGGGCACTTCCACGAAGGCCGTCTGCGGGAAGTGGCGGGCCAAATGCCGGAGGAGGTACTGACGGGTATCGTCGCGGATGGTCTTGTCCGGCAGTTCGGGATAGTGGTTGTAGACCAGGGTATGCAGGAAGATGCCGCGCCTTCGGATGGCTTCGAGGCTCAGCAGCGTGTGGCTCACGCTGCCCAGTTTGCCGGAGGTGACGAACAGCAGGGGATAACCCCGTTGGGCAATGTAGTCGATGGTGAGCAATTCCTCCGTCAGGGGCACCATGAGTCCGCCTGCCCCTTCGATCAGCACCACGTCGTAGCGGTCGGTCAGGATTTGTGCGGCCCGTTCGATGCGGTCGAAGCGGATGGGGCGGCAGTCAATCCTTGCGGCCAGCAGGGGGGAGGCGGGGTAGGAAAAGATTTCGGGCATGGTCAGCCCTTCGCGGTCTTCGGGAAGCGGGCCGGTGCCCATGAGGTAGCGGTGGAGGTCTATGTCTTCCGAGTGACCGGTATTGCCGGTCTGGATGAACTTCTGGGTGATGACACGTTGGCCCAGGCGGGAGAGTTCCCGTGCGAGGTAGCCGGTGCAATACGTCTTACCGGCATCGGTGTCGATGCCGCTCACGAAGTAGGGGGATGGTTTCAGGGGAAACATGATGATTGCGTTATTAAATGGATTGTTCAAACATGCTTTTTTTCTTGGCCACCACGAACACCGGGTGGTAGGTGAGTGTGACTTGCCCGTCCGGCAGGCAGAAGTTGCTGCGGTAGTCGTCGCAGAAGGTTTGCAGTTTGCTCCGTGTCCACATCTGTTTTCCGGTACCGGTCACACCGGTTTGCTTCAGGTGGCGCAACACGTCGAGCGGATGGGCGAAGGAGAGCGACACTTCCGTTTCCTCGAAGTGGAGCAGGTGGAAATCGGCTGCGGTCAGCAGTTGTGCCAGGTTCGCAGGAGAGAGGTAGTCCAGTCCGTGTCCGGTCAGCCGGCGGATTTCACGCATGTTCTCCGGACCGAAGCTGCTGAAGGCCAGGATGCCCGTTGCAGCCAGTGCCTGTTGGCAACGCACGAAGAATGTGGCGGGGTCGGCAAACCATTGCAGGGTGGAACAGGAAGTGATGAGGTCTGTGCCCGGGGCAACGTCCATGACTTCGGCGTCGCCGGGCAGGAAGCATACGTCCGGCCGTTGGCAGAGGTCGGCCACGCATTCCAGCATATCGGTGCAAAGGTCGTTCAGAAGCAGGGAGTCGGGACGGAGGGCGTGCAGCAGGAGGCGCGAATAGCATCCCGTTCCGCATCCGAATTCTGTCACGTGCCTGAACCGGCGGCCTGCTGTCTGTGCCAGCAACAGCCGGAGCATGTGAGCGGCTACTTGCCGTTGCACGCGGGCTTCGCGACCGTAGGTGTGGCGGGCTTTGGCAAACCGTTCGGCAATCAGTCGTTTGTCCATCGGTCTTGCAGATAATGGCGGAACAACGGTTCCTGGTAGTGGGCATCGTCGGTGCAGCGCACGGGGGTGCCCAGCGTCTGCCAGGCGTGCAGCTGGTTGGCGGGCGGGATGATGCGGTCGTTCCTGCCCACCACGGCTTCGTCCCAGCGGAAGGTGGCAGGCGGGAGGGCGGTGCATTGCCGCTGTATTTCCGTCAGTTCTTCCCGGAGTTCGTCCAGGGGACGGCGGGGAGTGACCTGCAGGAAGGCACGGAAAGCAGCCGTGTCTGCACACATACGCTGCAGGAACTTGTGAAGTGACGCATCGCAAAGCCCCTCCCGTGTGCCTTGGTAGATGGCGGGCGGAATGCCACGGCTTGCGTCAATGGGGAAGGGCGTGCCGTTGAGTGCCACGCTGTGCCGCACGGGCAGGGAGAGGCGCGGCAACAGTTGTGAGGCCGCCCACACGCCCATCGACCAGCCTACTACGTGCACCTCGCGGTAGGTCTGTGCCAGGCAGGTCGGGTCGAAGTCGAGTGTCCGGTAGTCGTAGCACAGCAGGAAGTCACATCCCGCCGGCCGGTATGCCCGGAACGGGGTTTCGTCGGCTCCCCACCCGGCAAAGAAAAGGAGCAGGCGGGGGGCCTGTTGCTGTATCAGGTAGATTTGTTTCATTGTCACAGTTGTTTTTGCGATGCATGGATGATTGTTGCCGTCGTTTTGACCAGTTCGTCTGTTTCGGCTTGGGTGACGGAGGCCGTCAGCGAGAAGCGGATGCGGGAAGTGCCTTCCGGCACCGTGGGCGGACGGACGGGCAGGGCGTAGAAGCCGCACTGCTGCAAGTCGTTGGCACAGCGCACGGCATCCTCGCTTGCCCCGACAACCAGCGGGACAATGTGGCTGGTGGAGGGACAGGGGAACCCTTGCGACCGCAGGCCCTCGCGCAGCCTGGCACTGATGGCGGCAAGATGCGCACGTGCCTGCCCCATGCCGGGCAACCGGCGCAGGACGAAGAGTGTCCAGGCGATGTTGACCGGTGGCAGGGCGGTGGTAAAGATGAAGGTGCGCATACGGTTCACCAGGAAGTCGCGCACCGTCTGCCGGCACGCGACGAAGGCTCCCACCGACGCCAGGGCTTTCCCGAAGGTGCCCACCAGGAAGTCGATGTCGGCCGTGCAGCCACAGGCTTCCGCGCAGCCAAGCCCTTGCGGGCCGCGCAGTCCGAAAGCATGGGCTTCATCCACATACAGCCACACCTTGTCCTCGTAGCACCGTTTCAGCCGGACCAGTTCGGGCAGGTCGGTTTCGTCCCCGTCCATGCTGAAGATGCTCTCGGTGACGACGATGATGCGCCGGTAGTCGCCGGCGTGCCGGGCGAGGAGGCGTTCCAGTTGGGCCAGGTCGTTGTGGCGGTAGCGGATGCAGTGCGCCGTGCTCAGCCGGATGCCGTCGATGAGGCTGGCATGTACCAGTTTGTCGGCCAGTATGAGGGTGTGTGCATCGGCCACGGCCGGCAGGATGCCGGTGTTGGCGTGGTAGCCGCTGTTGAACACCAGGGCTGCTTCCGTGCCGAAGAGGTGCGCCAGCGTCTCCTCCAGTTCCTCGCAGACGGGGTAATTGCCGGTCAGCAGCCGTGAGGAAGAGGCGGTGGGCAGGAAGGTTTCCGGGCTCAGTGTGTCGAGAAAGGCTTTGCGCAGTTCCGGGTCGCCGGCCATGCCCAGATAGTCGTTGGACGAGAGGTTCAGCATCCGCCTGCCCTCGGTCACGGCATAGCGTCCCTCGCGGTCGAAGCGGGGCAGCTGCCTCAGGTTGCCCCGGGCGGCCAGTTGCCCGAGCACTTGTTTCATGGATTCCGTCATGCCTGTCCGATGGTTTCGATGATGCCTTGCGTCAGTTGCGTCAGTTGTTCCGGGGTGATGACGTAGGGCGGCATGGTGTACACCAGCCGTCCGAAGGGGCGCAGCCAGATGCCTTTCTGCACGAAGCTGCGCTGCATCCGTCCCATGTCCACCGGCTTTTTCATTTCGACGACACCGATGGCTCCCAGCACCCGCACGTCGGCCACGCCGGGCAGCTGCCGGGCAGGGGCAAGCTCGTCGCGGAGTTGGGCTTCGATGCGGCGCACCTTTCCCTGCCAGTCGTATGCAGGCGAGGTCAGCAGCCGTATGGAAGCGCAGGCCACCGCGCAGGCCAGCGGATTGCCCATGAACGTCGGCCCGTGCATGAAGGCACCCGGCTCGTGGTTGGAGATGGCATCGGCCACCTTGTTGCCGGTCAGTACGGCAGAGAGGGTCATGTAGCCTCCTGTCAGTGCCTTTCCCACGCACATGATGTCCGGCTCCACCCCTGCGTGCTCCCAGGCGAAGAACCGTCCCGTGCGTCCGAAGCCCGTGGCAATCTCGTCGAACACCAGGAGCAGCCCGTGCTCGCGGCACAGGCGGGCGGCTTCGCGCAGGTATTGGGGATGGTAGAACCACATTCCTCCGGCACCCTGGACGACAGGCTCCAGGATGAGGGCGGCCAGCGTGCCGGCATGTTCTTCGATGGTGCGTTGCAGCGGCAGGATGTCGTCGGGGTTCCATTCGCCGCCGAAGCGGGATTCGGGCCGGGGGACGAAGTGCCGCACGGGCAGTGCCGGCCCGAACAGGGAGTGCATACCGGTCACGGGGTCGCAGACCGACATGGCGTTCCAGGTGTCGCCGTGGTAGCCGTTGCGGATGGTGACGAAGTTGTTCTTCTGCGGTTTGCCCAGGGCGTACCAGTACTGCACGGCCATCTTCATGGCTACTTCCACGGCCACCGAGCCGGAGTCCGCATAGAATATCTTCTGCATCGAGGGCGGGACGAGCGGCAGCAGCAGCCGGCCCAACTCAATGGCAGGGTCGTGCGTGAGGCCGCCGAACATGACGTGCGACATCTGTTTCAGCTGGTCGGTGGCGGCGCGGTTCAGTGCCGGATGGTTGTAGCCGTGCACGGCACACCACCACGACGACATGCCTTCCACCACGGTGCGTTCGCCGCCGGGCATCTGCGGGTCGTGCAGGGTGAGGGTGCAGCCTTCCGCCCGCTTCACGCGGTAGACGGGCAGCGGGTCGGTGGTCGATGTGTAGGGGTGCCACAGGTGGATGCGGTCGAAAGACGAGGGGTTGGTTTCGTAGCCCGCTTCGGCCACCAGTGCTTTGTCCTCGTCCACCTTCGAGCCGATGGTGGTCAGCAGGTCTCCCGCGATGGCGGAGTTGATGCCCACGTAGAGTGCACGCTTCACGGTTGCCCGACTGAGTTGGGCGCGGCCTCCGGCAAAGCGCAGGCAGGCGGTGGGGTTGATGAAGCGGAACAGGGCGATGGTGGTCAGCACCTCGTCTTCCGAAAGGGGAGGCTGATGCTCCAGGGGAGTGCCCGGAATGGGGCTGAGCAGGTTGAGCGGGATGGAGCGGATGTCCAGTTTCTTCAGGGTAAAGGCCAGTTCGATGCGCTGCTCCATGCTCTCGCCCATGCCGATGATGCCGCCGCTGCACAGGCTCATGCCCACCCGGCGGGCGGCCTCGAGGGTCTGTATCTTTTGCGCCTGGGTGTGGGTGGTGCAGAGTTGGCCGAAGTAGGAGGGAGCCGTCTCCAGGTTGCAGTGGTAGCGCGTGATGCCTGCCTCGTACAGGGCTTTCAGGGCGGCTTCGTCCAGCAGGCCGAGGGAGGCGCAAAGCTGGATGGAAGAGTGACGGCGCAGGTGGCGCGTGGTTTCGCAGAGTTGTTGCAGTTGGGTGGGGGAGGGCTTCTTGCCGCTGGTCACCAGCGAGAAGCGGTTGATGCCCTGGCCCTCGTTGTGGCGGGCGTGCCGCAGGCATTCTTCCGCAGGGAGGAGGTCGTAGGTGTCGGCTTGGGTGGGATAGTGGGCCGATTGGGCGCACCATTTGCAGTTCTCGGGGCAACGTCCCGACTTGGCGTTGACGATGGAGCAGAAGTCAAATTCGCGCGGGGCGCATGCCACGGTGATCTCGTGGGCGGCCTCGTACAGCCGTTCCCGGTCGGACGTATGCGCCAGCCGGGAAGCCTGATCGGGCGAAAGGCCGATGCCGGCCAGGACCTGCTCTTTCAGTTGTTCGATGTTCATGTTATGTATATAATAAGGTGTAGCGTGCACCGTGTCCTGTTTCAGCAGCGAGGCTTCCGCCACGTTTTTGTGCAGGTGGCCGATGGTCACGCACCGGCCGATGCTGACAAACGTGGCATACGTTTTCCGGCTCCAGCGTCGGAAGCGCAGGGGGAAGGATGTCCTGAAAGTTCTTCTCACGGTGTACGGGGTGTTTGCAGATTGATGGGATATATGCCGGAAAGAATCAGTGCGGACGGCAGCCTGTGCCGCCCGCACTGTCTTTCCGTGCTGAAGAAAATGAATTTTGCTTGTGTGTCAGAAAGGCAAATCGTCGTTGGCATCGCCGGTCAGGAAGTCGGGTGCGGCAGGCTGCACGGGCGGCGGCACGGCGACACCCGGCTGTGGGGCGGCTGTGGGAGCGGCAACGGAGGCCGGGTCGCGTTCCACCTTCCAGGCACGGATGCGGTTGAACCAGCGGTCCTGCCATTGGTTGGCGTCGATGTCAAACGAGACGGTGAGCTGTTCGCCCATCTGTATGTTGAACTGGTTGATGCGGTCTTCTCCGAAGACTTCAAAGCACATGCGGCGCGGGTATTGGCTGCTTATGCTGTCTTCGATGACAAATTCCTGGGCTTTCCATTTATTGCCGGTCCGGTTGGATACTCCCTCCTTGGCCGGGAGTATGGCGATGATTTTTCCTGTAAATTCCATGTGTTTTTTCTTTTTTATGCTGGGGGACGAAGGTACGGACTTTTTGGGAATATACCGCGCATCACCCTCTGTTTTTTTCGTATGCGCCTGCGTGTGTATCCGGTGATGTGTGGTAAATTATATTTACGAAGCAGATGCCCTTTCCCTCGGTAGCTACCAAGGGGAGGCCGAGGTAGCTACCAAGGGAGGGTCGAGGTAG
>CAYPUJ010000081.1:0-12527 GCA_964413805.1 uncultured Bacteroides sp.
GTCAACCGCACCGGTTTGAAGCCGGGTTTTGAAGCCGGTGACTTCAAGGACTAAAAAATGAAAATAGGCGAGGGGGGTTCTTGTTTTTTTTCTATCTTTGCCGCGATTTTTCCACGCAAACAATGAGAATTAAGGAAGTAGTAAGTGTCCTTGAGCAGTTCGCGCCTCTGCCCTTGCAAGACGGATTCGACAATGCCGGCCTGCAAATCGGACTGACAGATGCGGAAGCAACGGGGGCTTTGTTGTGCCTTGACGTCACCGAGCCTGTGCTGGACGAAGCCATCGCATTGGGATACAATCTGGTCATTGCCCATCATCCGCTTATTTTTAAGGGTTATAAATCCATCACGGGAAAAGACTATGTGGAACGCTGCATACTGAAAGCCATCAAAAACGATGTGGTCATCTATGCAGCCCATACCAATCTGGACAATGCGCCGGCCGGGGTAAACTTCAAGATAGCAGAAAAGATAGGCTTGAAGAACGTCCGGGTGCTGGAACCCAAAGAAAACTTCCTGCTGAAACTGGTGACGTTTGTCCCTGTCAATCATGCAGAAAAAGTGCGGAAAGCACTGTTTGATGCCGGTTGTGGCTGCATCGGAAACTACGACTCGTGCAGTTATGGCACAGCAGGAGAGGGGACGTTCCGTGCCAAAGAAGGTACGCATCCCTATTGCGGCACCGTGAGTAAGCTGCATACCGAGCAGGAAGTCCGTATTGAAACTGTTTTGCCGGCTTACAGAAAAGCTGCAGTGCAGAAAGCCGTGTCGGCAGCGCATCCCTACGAAGAACCGGTGACGGACTTCTATCTACTGCAAAACGTGTGGACGCAGGCCGGGGCGGGAGTGATAGGAGAACTGGAGCAGCCAGAAACAGAACTGGACTTTCTGAGACGAATCAAGAAGACTTTCGAAGTCGGCTGCCTGAGGCATAATAAGCTGACAGGCCGTGAAATCCAGACGGTGGCCTTGTGTGGAGGAGCGGGTGCTTTCCTGATTCCCGTTGCCGTGCGCAACCGGGCCGATGTGTTCATCACGGGCGAAATGAAGTATCACGATTTCTTCGGACACGAATCGGATGTTTTGTTGGCCGAAATAGGGCACTACGAGAGCGAACAATATACGAAAGAAATATTTCACACCATAATCCGGGATTTGCTGCCAAGCCTTGAGGTGCAAATGACCAAGGTGAACACCAATCCCATAAAGTATATGTAACAATCATGGCTAAAGAAGCAAAAAAAGAACCGCAAGAGCTGACAGTCGAGCAGAAACTGAAAACATTGTTCCAGTTGCAGACAATGTTGTCTAAAATTGATGAAATCAAAACTTTACGTGGCGAGCTTCCACTGGAAGTGCAAGACCTGGAAGATGAAATTGCCGGTTTGGAAACCCGCATCGAAAGAATCAGGTCGGAAGTGGCCGAACTGAAAACGAACATTGCCGGAAAGAAAGTGGAGATTGAAACGGCAAAGGCTTCTGTGGACAAATACAAGGAACAGCAGAACAACGTCCGGAACAACCGCGAATATGACTTCTTGAGCAAGGAGATTGAGTTTCAGACCCTGGAAATAGAGCTCTGCGAGAAGCGGATCCGGGAGTTCTCGGAACAGGAAGCGGTCAAGTCCACAGAAGTGGAACACAGCATGGCTGCACTGGAAGAACGCCGGAAAGACCTGGATGTCAAGAAAGGGGAGCTGGACGAAATCATCTCTGAAACCAGGCAAGAGGAAGAACGCCTGAGAGACAAGGCCAAGGAACTGGAAACGAAGATTGAGCCACGTCTGCTCCAATCGTTCAAACGCATCCGCAAGAACTCGCGGAACGGGTTGGGCATCGTTTACGTGCAACGCGATGCCTGCGGAGGGTGTTTCAACAAGATTCCGCCTCAGCGTCAGTTGGACATCCGCTCGCGCAAGAAAATCATCGTATGCGAATATTGCGGTCGCATCATGATCGACCCGGAACTGGCAGGCATAGCCCCGGAACATAAGGAAGAACCGGCAAAAGAAAAAACGACCCGCAGGAGAAAAACCACCGTAGAGTCAGCATAATAAGACTAAAGCCGTTTCGGGCATAAATCTCACAAAGGCACTTCCGCACGAAAGCAGGGGTGTCTTTCTGTTTGGCATATAAAATAAACTTGAAATGAAAAGGAGAGTCCTCGTGCTATGGTTATGCACTTGCGCATTATGTACGTGCAACATACGGGCACAACAAAAAAATTTAAGTGAAAGAATATTGGCATTCGCAGCACAGCAGCAAGCGACTGTGGGAGTGGCCGTGATGACAGATTCCGGCAATCTCCTTTTGTGCAACGACACGGTACGCTACCCGTTGCTCAGTGTGTTCAAGTTTCATGTGGCATTGGCAGTGTTGCACAAAATGGACCGGCTTCATATCCTGCCGGACAGTGTGATTCACGTCAGTGCTTCGCAAATGCATGAGAATACTTACAGCCCATTGCGCGACAAGTTTCCCAGGCAAGACATCGCTGTTTCTTTGCGCGAGTTGCTGGAATATTCGTTGATGCTCAGTGACAACAATGCCTGTGATGTACTGATAGCGTTTTCCGGAGGAATCGATGAAGTGGACCGTTACATCCGCACCTTGGGAATCAGTCACTTCCGGTTGACCGATACAGAGCATTCCATGCATTGCAGCAATGACCCTTATGGAAACTGGAGCTATCCCTCGGATATGGTTCGTCTGCTGAAGATGGCTGTGGAGAAAAAACTCTTTGCACCGGTTTACTATGAATTATTGTGGGAGACCTTGCGCAAAGTTCGCACAGGAATGGACAAGCTGAAAGGTGGTGTGCCTCCACACACTGTTGTCTGGCATAAAACCGGCTCATCGGACCGCAATGAGACAGGAATGAAAGCAGCCGACAATGATGCCGGAATAATTCAGTTGCCGGACGGCAGGAAATATTACATCGTCGTGTTTGTCATGAATTCGTATGAGAGCGATTCGGACAACGCTGCCATAATCTCCACATTGTCGCGCATGGTGTACGAAGATTTGCTGCAGTCCTGCATCACAGGCTGCCATAGTCCGGAACGTCCGGCAAGAAACGATAACTCAGATCGGTGTAGTCCAAGCGGCAGCAATAGTGTTGAATGCCGTTGCTGACGACCAGGTAATCGACGTTCAACGCCATGTTGTAGCGTGTAATCTGGTCGAACACCGCCTGCGTAATCTCCACGTCGGGGGCTTTGTATTCCATGATCATCCGTGCTGTCAGGTCGCGTCTGTAGAGGACGGTGTCACAACGTTTGCGGGTGCTGTTCAGACGCACCTGCACTTCGTTGGCCATGAGTGCAGACGGATAGCCCTTGCAGGACAGCAGGAAATGCACGAAGTGCTGGCGTACCCATTCTTCGGGTGTCAGTGCGACATATTTGCGTCGCAACGAATCGAAAATCAGGTTTCTTCCGTTCTTTGTTATTATTTTAGCGTCAAAAGCAGGCAGGTTTAACGATAACATTGGCTATATTTGTGGGTCGTAAAACAAAATACGCTCGAAAGGGAGCGTGCAAATGTAGCAAAATCTCATGAAAACCAAAGAAGAAATCGTTGCCAACTGGCTGCCCCGTTACACGAAACGCAGACTGGAGGATTTTGGGGAATACATCCTGCTGACCAACTTCAACAAGTATGTGTCCATATTTGCCGAGAAATTCGGCGTTCCCATCCTGGGGCTGGATGCCAACATGACTTCTGCCGGTGCAGAAAACATCACAATCGTCAATTTTGGCATGGGAAGCCCCAATGCAGCCATCATCATGGATCTGCTGGGAGCCATACGTCCGAAGGCCTGTCTCTTTCTGGGCAAATGCGGCGGCATTGACAAAAAAAACAAGATAGGCGACCTCATCCTGCCCATCGCCGCCATTCGTGGAGAAGGCACCTCCAATGATTATTTTCCGCCGGAAGTGCCTGCCTTGCCGGCTTTCATGCTTCAGCGTGCCGTGTCTTCTGCCATACGTGACCACGGCCGCGATTACTGGACCGGAACAGTCTATACGACCAACCGCCGTATATGGGAGCACGATGATGCCTTCAAAGAATACCTGAAAAGGACCCGTGCGATGGCCGTAGATATGGAGACTGCCACGTTGTTCAGTTGCGGGTTTGCCAATCACATACCGACAGGCGCCTTGCTTCTGGTTTCCGATCAGCCCATGATTCCCGAAGGCGTGAAAACGGACAAGAGCGACAGCCTTGTCACAAAAAAATATGTGACGGAGCACGTCGAGATAGGAATCGAATCGTTGCGGATGATCATTGACGAGAAAAAGACAGTGAAGCATCTGAAGTTCGACTGGTAAACCGGAAACGCAGCATTTTTCCCATGGCAAAGCAAGAAATAACGTATGAAGACATATTGAAGGAGCTTCGCGCCGGACAATATCGCCCCGTCTATTATCTGATGGGAGACGAACCGTATTACATCGACCTGATTTCCAACTATATCATTGACAACGTACTGGATGAGGAGGAAAAAGAGTTTAACCTGACCGTCATGTACGGTGCAGACGTGGACATGGCTACAGTCATCAACACAGCCAAGCGTTATCCGATGATGGCCGAGTATCAGGTGGTGGTGGTGAGGGAGGCACAGGCCATTCGCAACATGGATGATTTGGTTTACTATTTGCAGAATCCCTTGCGCTCGACACTATTGGTGTTCTGCCATAAACATGGCGTTCTGGACAGGCGGAAGAAGCTGGCTGCCGAAATAGACAAGGCCGGTATTCTGTTTGAATCGAAAAAAGTGAAAGAGGCGCAACTTCCGGCTTTCATCACCTCTTTCATGAAACGTAAACGGATTGACATAGAGCCAAAAGCATGTGCCATGCTGGCCGATTTTGTAGGAACGGACTTAACCCGGCTTACAGGAGAACTGAATAAACTGACACTTACATTGCCCAAAGGAAAGACCCGGATAACTCCTGAACAGGTTGAACATAATATCGGCATAAGCAAGGATTATAACAACTTTGAACTTCGCAGTGCTTTGGTCGAAAAGAATGTGCTAAAAGCGAATCGGATTATAAAGTACTTTGAGGAGAATCCCAAAACAAATCCGATACAGATGACTTTATCTCTGCTCTTCAGTTTCTATGCCAATCTCATGCTGGCTTATTATGCCCCGGAGAAATCAGAGCATGGGGTTGCCACCTTTCTGGGGCTGAAAACTCCGTGGCAAGCACGTGAATATTTAAATGCCATGCGCCTTTATAGTGGCGTAAAGACAATGCAGATTATAGAAGAAATCAGGTACACCGATGCCAAATCCAAAGGGGTGGGTAATTCGTCTTTAAGCGATGCGGATCTGCTCCGTGAGTTAATCTTTAAGATTCTCCATTAAAAACAGGGTGGCGTTTCCCCTTTAAAAGAATAGAATCTGTTTCCGGTTGTTTCTTGCCTCTACACTTACGTACAGTTTGGGTAGAGGCATTATTTTGTGTCCGTTCTATCCCGGCATTTATAGCCAGGAAATCATCAATCACACAAGATTATACAATTATACTTGTAATTATTATCCTTGTAATACATAAATAGGTTACACGAATGATTACATTTGTAACAATAAAAACCAAGCATTATTACAATTAGAAAATAACATAAGTACTTTTGTATTAACCTTGCGAAATAAGTGTATGATTTGTATTTTATCAAATAGATTGCGGTAATATACATTTGAATTTCAGTATGTTTAATGGTGTTTTTGAAACTGACACATTAGCGGTTCGTGAATCGTGCCTTGTATATTTGTAATGCCTGGTGTTGAAGCGGGTTTTGTTGCATACAACGTATTATATATTATTATTTTATCGGATTTTAGTAAAGTGTTTATATATGCAATTCCTTATGTAATGAAGCTTTTGTATCAATAAGTTTGTAATAATTACGAAATAGAAGTATTATAATTATAATAATGCAATATATTACGATTGTAATTTGCAAATGTAATCCGATTTATCTATTTTTGTAGTCCAATCATATTCGTGTATATTTGTAATAAGCTCATAATTGTTTATGGAAAGCGACGTAAAAGATAGATTTAAGATGATTATGGATCGTGAAAAGCTGACGGTAGGTGCTTTTGCCGAAAGCATTGGAGTAGCTCAAGCCACTATTTCTCATATTTTAGGTGGGCGGAACAAATATCCCAGCATGGAAGTCATTCTTAGGTTGCACCAACGTTATCCGGACATCAACCTGGAATGGTTGCTGACCGGGGTGGGGGAAATGAGCAGTGAAGCCGCAGGTAAACAACCGCGTGAGCTTGATTCCGACTATCCGTTATTCGCTAAGAATGCAGAATATCCGGACACGGACACAGGCCGTCCGGAATATCGCAGGGAAATCGCATCAGAAACCGTGGAAAATGCAAAACAAAACATTGTAATACAGGAGATTTACAAAGAAAAACCAGCACGAAAAATCACAGAAATAAGAATCTTCTTTGATGACAACACGTATGAAACCTTCCATCCGGAAAAATAAACGTTGGGGTGCCGGATGATGTTTTCCTCTTCCTGACTTTTTCTTATCACCCAGGCATGTAAATCGTGATTTATGTCTAAATTTGCAGCATAACAATGCGACAATATGTCCGGTATATACAGAGAAATGTGATAATCAAATAATTATTGACCAAGAGACTGATTTACTTAGCCTCGTAACTGCATATTTACGAATGAAAAAATACATGTTAGACTTATCTGTTGTCGAGAACAACCGCATACACGCTAACTATGCGCTACTCAAACTCGCCTCAAAATCTCCACTTCCTGAGATGTTGCCGGGGCAATTTGCAGAACTGCGTGTAGACGGAAGCCCGACGACATTCCTGCGTCGCCCCATCTCTATTAATTATGTGGACAGGGCAAGCAATGAGGTATGGTTTTTAATCCAACTGGTGGGAGACGGAACAAGACGATTGGGGACAGTAAATGCCGGTGACACTATCAACGTACTGCTTCCTTTGGGAAACGGCTTCACGATGCCGGAAAATCCTTCATGCCGGCCGCTGTTGATAGGTGGAGGGGTGGGTACTGCTCCTATGCTGTACCTGGGTGAGCAGCTGTTCCACAAGGGCTATAAACCGACTTTTCTTTTGGGTGCAAGAACAAGTAAGGACCTGTTACAGTTGGAACGGTTTGCCGCGTATGGAGAAGTATATACCACTACAGAGGATGGCAGTCATGGTGAGAAAGGGTATGTAACCCAGCATTCTTTATTGCAACAGCGGCATTTTGAGCAAATATATGTGTGTGGCCCCAAACCCATGATGATGGCCGTGGCGCATTATGCAAAAGACAGAAAGATTTGTTGCGAAGTTTCCTTGGAGAACACAATGGCATGTGGTATAGGTGCATGCCTGTGTTGTGTAGAAAACACCACAGAAGGGCATTTATGTGTGTGCAAGGATGGTCCGGTTTTTAATATAAATAAGTTACTATGGCAGATTTGAATGTAAAAATAGGTGGATTGCGATTGAACAACCCCGTAATGACGGCGTCCGGGACTTTTGGATATGGTGAAGAGTTTGCAGACTTTGTCGATTTATCGCGAATAGGCGCTATCATTGTGAAAGGTACTACCCTTCACAAGCGTGAAGGAAATCCGTATCCCCGAATGGCAGAGACCCCATCCGGGATGTTAAATGCTGTGGGACTGCAAAATAAAGGCGTTCATTACTTCATAGAAGAAATATATCCACGCATCAAAGACATACAGACCAATATGATTGTGAATGTATCGGGCTCAACCATTGATGATTATGTGGAAACGGCCTCTTTGATAAATGAGCTTGACAAGATTCCTGCCATTGAACTGAATATTTCCTGCCCCAATGTAAAACAAGGAGGCATGGCATTCGGCATTACCTGCAGTGGAGCTGAAGAAGTTGTGCGATCCGTGCGCAAGGTATATAAGAAAACCCTAATTGTAAAATTATCTCCAAATGTAACCGATGTTGCAGAGATAGCCCGTGCTGTAGAGTCGGGAGGGGCAGATAGTGTATCTTTGATCAACACACTGCTGGGAATGGCAATAGATGCGGAAAAGCGGCGACCCATACTTTCGACCGTGACAGGCGGCATGTCCGGCCCTGCTGTGAAGCCGATAGCATTGCGCATGGTGTGGCAAGTGGCAAAGGCTGTAAAAATACCTGTCATAGGGCTGGGGGGCATCATGAACTGGCGGGATGCTGTAGAATTCATGCTTGCCGGGGCTTCTGCCGTCCAGATAGGTACAGCCAATTTCATAGATCCCACCGTGACGGTAAAGGTTGTGGAGGGAATAAACGACTATCTTGAAAGACATGGCTGTAAGTCCGTACAGGAGATTATAGGCGCACTGAAGTATTGATGACTTACGGAGAAGCCTCCTTCGCACCCAAACAGATGAAAAGTGACATGAGAAAGAAATGCCGCTTTTTATCTGTTCATACAGTTATTCTCCCAACAGGTCCGGACGTAATCTCTGTGTCCTTTCCAACGACTGCCGGAGTTCCCACTCTTTGATTCTGGCTTCATGGCCGGAGAGTAAAACATCGGGCACCTTCCATCCTTTATAATCAGCCGGCCGTGTATAAACGGGAGCCGCCAGCAAATTATCCTGGAAAGAATCGGAAAGGGCAGACTGCTCATCGGAGATAACTCCCGGAATAACTCTGATGACCGCATCTGCAATGACCGCTGCCGCCAATTCTCCGCCTGTCAGCACGTAATCTCCGATGCTGATTTCTTTAGTGATGAGGTGCTCGCGGATGCGGTAGTCAATCCCTTTGAAATGTCCGCAAAGAATGATCAGGTTCTGCATCAGTGACAAGGCATTTGCCATCGGCTGGTTGAACTGTTCTCCGTCGGGAGTCGTAAAGATGACCTCGTCGTACTCCCGTTCGCTTTTCAGATGGTCGATGCAGCATTCAATCGGCTCGATTTTCATGACCATTCCGGCAAATCCGCCAAAAGGATAGTCATCCACCCGGCGATGCTTGTCCTTCGCATAGTCCCGCAAATTATGGATGTGGATTTCTGCAAGCCCTTTGGTCTGGGCACGTTTCAGGATGGAGCAATTGAAGAAACCTTCAATCATTTCCGGTAAGACGGTGATAACATCGATGCGCATAAAAGCTTATTTTTTCGGCAAAAATACAAATATTCGGGAAGAAACGTGTACTTTTGTGGGAAAACAATCGGAAACAGTTATGACGATCGAAGAACGAATTGACAAATTGCGTGCAGCTTTGCACCGGCACAACTATAATTACTATGTTCTGAATGCCCCTGTTATATCTGACAAGGAGTTTGATGACATGATGCATGAATTGCAGGAGTTGGAACAAGCCAATCCGCAATACCAGGACCCTAATTCACCGACAATGCGTGTGGGCAGTGATATCAGCAAAAACTTTGTTCAGGTCTTTCACCGATATCCCATGCTGTCTTTAGGCAACACATATTCAAGGGCCGAAGTAACAGACTTCTATGACAGGACAAAAAAGGCCTTGAATGAAGACTTTGAAATATGCTGCGAATTGAAATATGACGGAACATCCATCTCGCTTACCTACGAACAGGGCAGACTGATACGTGCCGTGACCCGAGGCGATGGTGAAAAAGGCGACGACGTGACAGACAATGTGAAGACCATCCATTCCATTCCACTGATATTGCAAGGTAACTATCCGGCAAATTTTGAGATTAGGGGAGAGATTCTGATGCCTTGGGCTGTTTTCGAGGATCTGAACCGTGAGAAAGAAGCACGTGAAGAACCGCTTTTTGCCAATCCCCGCAATGCTGCTTCCGGAACTCTGAAGCTGCAAAACTCCGCCATTGTTGCCTCGCGCAAACTGGACGCTTACCTGTATTACCTGCTGGGCGAGGAACTGCCCTGCGATGGGCACTATGAGAATCTGCAAACGGCCAAAGAATGGGGATTCAAAGTCTCGGAACACGTGAAAAAGGCCCGCACGTTGGAAGAAGTGTTCGCATACATCGACTATTGGGACATCATGCGGAAGAATCTGCCCGTTGCCACGGACGGCATCGTGCTGAAGGTCAACAGCCTGAAACAGCAGCGGAACCTGGGGTACACCGCAAAGTCTCCCCGTTGGGCCATCGCATACAAGTTTCAGGCAGAACGGGCTTTGACCCGATTAAACAAAGTTACCTATCAGGTGGGAAGAACCGGGGCAGTAACCCCTGTTGCCAATCTGAATCCGGTGCAACTGTCCGGTACGGTAGTAAAGCGGGCCTCGTTGCACAACGCCGATATCATCGAGGGTTTGGATCTGCACATAGGTGACATGGTTTATGTGGAGAAAGGAGGAGAAATCATTCCCAAAATAACGGGAGTAGATAAAGATGCGCGTGGAATGCAGTTGGGCGAAAAAGTCAGATTCATCACGCACTGCCCCGAATGCGGGTGCCAACTGATACGCTATGGAGGGGAAGCCATCCATTACTGCCCGAATGAGACAAGCTGCCCGCCGCAGATAAAGGGAAAAATAGAACATTTCATCAGCCGGAGAGCCATGAATATAGATGGGTTGGGACCTGAGACGGTGGATGCCTTTTACAGACTGGGGCTGATCAGGGACGTTGCCGACCTCTACCGGCTGAAGGCGGATGAGATGGCAACAGTGGAACGCATGGGGAAGAAGTCCGCCGACAATATACTGAAAGGCATTGCGGCCAGCAAAGAAGTGCCTTTCGAAAGAGTATTGTTCGCACTGGGCATCCGTTTTGTGGGCGAAACCGTGGCCAAGAGACTCGGCAAATCATTCCGGAGCATCGATGAACTGTCCGCAGCCACCGTAGAGCAGTTGAAAGGACTCGATGAGATAGGAGAAAAGATAGCACTGAGCATCACCGCTTATTTCTCCAATCCCCAGAACCGGCAGTTGGTGGAAAGATTAAAGGCAGCAGGGCTGCAACTGGCCCGGACAATGGAAGAACAGGAGGAATACACGGACAAGCTGAAGGGAATGTCCATCGTCATCAGCGGTGTCTTCAGTCATCATTCCCGTGACGAATACAAAGACATGATCGAGAAGAACGGAGGAAAGAACGCAGGCAGCATATCGGCCAAAACCGCTTTCATCCTGGCCGGAGAGAACATGGGCCCTGCAAAACTGGAAAAAGCCCGGAAGTTGGGCATAAAGATTATGAACGAGGATGAGTTTTTAGCATTAATATCCGGCCAAACCAAGTAACATCACAGAAAAATCGTATTTTTGCACACATTTCTTATACAGACAAGACTCATGATACAAACCAGATTGAAAGGAATGGGAGTCGCTTTGATTACCCCGTTTAAAGAAGATGAAAGTGTGGACTATGACGCCTTGATGCGCCTGGTGGACTACCTGCTTCAGAATAATGCCGACTTTTTATGCGTATTGGGAACCACTGCAGAAACTCCGACCTTGACGGAAGAAGAAAAAATAAAGATCAAGGAGATGGTTGTCCATCGCGTCAGCGGGAAAATTCCCATCCTTCTGGGAATGGGGGGAAACAATACGCGGGCCGTGGCCGAGTCCATCCGGAAAAGCGACCTGACAGGAGTTGATGCCATTCTGTCGGTGGTTCCGTATTACAACAAGCCCTCGCAGGAAGGCATCTATCAGCATTACAAAACAATCGCCGGATCGACAGACCTCCCGGTCGTGCTCTACAACGTCCCCGGACGCACGGGCGTAAATATGAAGGCCGAAACCACCTTGCGCATAGCACACGACTGCAAGAACGTCATCGCAGTCAAGGAAGCCTCCGGCAACATCAGCCAGATAGACGACATCATCAAGAACAAGCCCGATACGTTCGACGTCATCTCGGGCGATGATGCGATAACGTTCCCACTGATCACTTTGGGTGCCGTAGGCGTCATCTCTGTAATCGGGAATGCTTTCCCACGTGAGTTCAGCCGGATGGTGCGCCTGGCCCTGCAAGGCGATTATGCCAACGCCCTGGACATTCACCACAAATTCGCAGAGCTTTTCAAACTGCTTTTTGCCGACGGCAACCCGGCCGGTGTGAAAGCCATGCTGAATGCAATGGGAATGATCGAAAACAAATTGCGTTTGCCATTGGTACCTACACGCATCACAACCTTTGAAGCCATACGCAGAATCCTGCATGAGCTCAACATAAAGGTGTGAGAAAAGAAGCATCGCCACACGACAATCCAAGCAAGCAAACAAATAGAAAGAACTGAATACACAGGTTTTAAAGTTTCATAATCACGATTATGTTTAATATAAACACCGGACACACGGACTTAACCCCAACTCTACTCCGGAAGCTTCCGGACAGATAACCAACGCAACCTTATCTGCAGAATCCATTCTTTCGTCCCGTCTCTCTCCCGTTGTGAGAAAGGCGGGACACTTGTTTTCAGTCCGGACAAGAATATGGCCGTATATTACACGCCAATGAACGTCTATGTCCAACCCTGCCTTTTTCATTTTTCCAGATGAAATATTTGTATTTTATTAGTTTCTCG
>CAYPUJ010000082.1:0-12525 GCA_964413805.1 uncultured Bacteroides sp.
TCAGATTGTCGGAATTTACCGAGATAAAGGAGTAGATGTCCGCGAAAAAGGAAGGGCTTCTTTATAGCACACAGATGACACAGACGGACACGATTTACACAGATTAATTGAGGCTGCGCTGTGTCTGCATAGAAAAATGTGAACTGTGTTCCTCTGTGTCTGTGTGCTATAAAATGCACAAATACATTCCGCGCACAGTATAAACGCTGTAATTGGGGGGCAAAATCATACATTTCACCTGGCACAGAGAACTGAAATAAATCCGGTGAATACCCGAATGAAATAATAGTATCTGGATGGTATCGCTATTTTTTTTCTCTTTTTACCTTGTGATTAGTACCAGATTTAGTACCTTTGCATAAACAGAAATGTAATGGGATCAAAGGAAAAGCTGATAGAACGGTTCAAGAAGCTGCCAAAGGATTTTACTTTTGAAGAAAGCCGGACTCTGCTGGGTTATTTCGGTTATACTAAGCACAACAAAGGGGCAACTTCCGGTTCCCGTATTCGTTTTAAGAATGAAGAAACCGGACAGTATATAGACATGCATCGCCCACATCCGGGCAGTATAATGAAAGCGTGGATGATGAAAGCGATTTATCAACATTTGAAGAATAACGGTTTAATATAAAGGATCATGGATTATTTGGAATACAAAGGTTACAAAGGTTCTGTAGAATACAGCAAAGAGGATGACTGTCTTTGCGGCAAAGTTCAAGGAATGGGCAACAAAGCCTTGATTCTTTATGAGGGAAGTACCCTCAATGAACTCCGCGAGGATTTTGAGGAAGGTATTGACAGCTATCTCGAAGGTTGTAAGGCGGATGGGATTGAGCCGGTAAAGCCGTTTAGTGGGAAACTCAATCTCCGGATGACTTCCGAGCTTCATTCACGTGTAGCCACATTCGCCGCAAGCACAGGTATGACCATTAATGATTTTATCAATAAGGCTATTGTAAATGAGCTGGAGCATGAATGTGCAACGTGAATAAGCCTGTGTGCAAACGCTCCTAGGATACTTGGCCGTTTATCCTAGGATACTTGGCCATTTATCCTTGGATACTTGGGCATTTATCCTATATATGCTCATTTTTTGTATTATCTTTGCAGGCGATTTAGCGGAATCCTGCATCGGCAGGAACCGGAAGAAACAATAATAAAGAATATGGCAAACGAGAAAATCATCCTCACCGGCGACCGTCCGACGGGTCGTCTTCACATTGGACACTACGTGGGGTCGCTGAAGCGCAGAGTGGAGCTCCAGAACTCCGGACTGTACAAACAGGCATTCATCTTCATAGCCGACGCCCAGGCGTTGACAGACAACATGGAAAACCCCGAAAAAGTCCGGCAGAACGTCATCGAGGTTGCCCTGGACTACTTGGCAGTGGGCTTGGATCCCGCGAAGTCCACCATCTTCATCCAGTCGCAGATACCGGAACTCTGCGAACTGACGTTCTACTACATGGACCTGGTGACGGTGAGCCGCCTGCAACGCAACCCCACCGTCAAGACCGAAATACAGATGCGCAACTTCGAGGCAAGCATCCCTGTGGGCTTCTTCACTTATCCCATCAGCCAGGCGGCAGACATCACGGCTTTCAAGGCCACGACCGTTCCTGTGGGCGAGGATCAGGAGCCCATGCTTGAACAGGCGCGTGAGATTGTGCGCCGCTTCAACTACATCTACGGAGAGACGCTGGTAGAACCCGAAATACTTTTGCCGGACAAGGCTGCCTGTCTGCGTTTGCCGGGCACGGACGGAAAGGCAAAGATGAGCAAGTCGCTGGGAAACTGCATTTACCTTTCCGACACGGCCGATGAGGTGCAGAAAAAGATACGCGGCATGTACACCGACCCCGGGCATCTGCGCGTGCAGGACCCCGGCAAGGTGGAAGGCAACACAGTGTTCACCTATCTGGACGCCTTCTGCTGTCCGGAGCACTTTGGACGCTACTTGCCCGAATATCAGAACCTGGACGAACTGAAAGACCACTACCGCCGTGGCGGCTTGGGAGACGTGAAGGTAAAGAACTTCCTGAATGCCATCATGCAGGAAGAACTGACGCCTATACGCAACCGCCGCAAGGAGTTCGAGAAAGATATTCCCGCCATCTACGACATGCTGAAAGCCGGTTGCGAACGGGCACGTGAGGCGGCTGCTGCCACCCTCGACGAGGTGCGCCGTGCCATGAAGTTGAACTATTTCGACGACAGGGCACTGATTGAAGAGCAGGCCCGGAGATACCGGGGCGAATGACTGTTGTGTCCGTCAGACCGGTGCGTTGCGTGTCCCGCTACCACTCTCCCCTCGGTTCCCTGGTGCTTGCCGGAGAAGGCGATGCTTTGGTGGGGCTTTGGTTTGAGGGACAGCGATATTTCCCGGCTGACTTGCCTGCAACCGTCCTGCCTGTGTGTGCCCTGCCTGTGTTCCGGCAGACGGCTGCCTGGCTGGACGCTTATTTCGGCGGCTGTGTTCCCGGTTTCATGCCGGTCTTGCAGTTCAGGGGGACTCCCTTCCAAAGGCAGGTGTGGGAGGTGCTGATGCACATCCCTTATGGCACGACCGTCACCTACAAGGAGGTGGCGCAGGAAGTGGCACGCCTGCAGGGACGCACTGCCCTTTCGGCGCAAGCTGTGGGCGGTGCTGTGGGACGCAATCCCGTCAGTCTGCTTGTGCCTTGCCACCGGGTAGTGGGTGCCGGCGGCAACCTCACCGGGTATGCCGGAGGACTGGAACGGAAACGGTGGTTGCTCGACCTGGAAAGGCGGGTAACCCGGTTGCATTCCGGATAAGTTCCTTTTCAAAGCAAGACAAAAACTTTAATCATTCCTATTAAAATGAGTACGACTAAACATCCCAAAGGATTATACCTTATTTTTGCCACGAGCACAGCCGAGCGTTTCAGCTACTACGGTATGCGTGCCATTTTCATCCTGTATCTCACCCAGGCTTTGCTGTTAGACAAGGAGGCAGCCGCCTCCATCTACGGCAGTTACACCGGCCTGGTCTACCTCACGCCGCTCATCGGCGGCTACATTGCCGACAAGTATTGGGGCATTCGCCGCTCGGTGTTCTGGGGAGCGACGCTGATGGCCGTGGGGCAGTTTCTCATGTTTTTCAGTGCCTCCGTGCTCGACAACCAGACACTTTCGCGCGGACTGATGTATGGCGGACTTACTTTCCTTATCTTGGGAAACGGCTGCTTCAAGCCTACCGTCTCCTCGTTGGTGGGGCAACTCTACAAGCCCGGCGACCAACGCCTGGATTCGGCCTACACCATCTTTTACATGGGGGTCAACGTAGGCTCCTTCCTTGCACCGCTGGTGTGTGGCTACTTTGGCGAGACAGGCCGGCCGGAAGACTTCAAGTGGGGTTTCCTCATAGCGGCCATAGTCACCGTCTTCACCGTCCTCCTGTTTGAAACGCAGAAAAACAGGTTCCTCATCGGTCCCGACGGCAGACAACTGGGCGTGGTGCCCGACGCGAAAAAGGAATGCCCGTCCGTCGCGCAAACGTCTGCTCCCGCCGATACACACCGCACGCGCAATTACCTTGTCCTCGGACTGCTCACCCTCGTGCTTGCCGCAGTCTTCTACTGGATTTTCGGCGACGATTGGATCAGTATAGGTATCTTCACCGCCTGCATCGTCTTCCCGGTGAGCATCCTGTTGGATGGTTCGTTGACCAAGGTAGAGCGCGACCGCATCTTTGTCATCTACATCATCGCCTTCTTCGTCATCTTCTTCTGGGCTGCTTACGAGCAGGCGGGCGCGTCGCTCACCCTGTTTGCCGCCGAGCAGACCGACCGCTTCATTGGCGGGTGGGAGATGCCTGCCTCGTGGATTCAGTCGTTCAACCCCTTCTTCGTAGTGGTGCTGGCCGCCATCATGCCGGGCGTATGGAGTTTCCTGCACAAGCGGAACATGGAGCCGTCTTCGCCCACCAAGCAAGCCATCGGCCTGCTGCTGCTTTCGCTTGGCTACCTGGTCATCTGCGTCGGTGTGAAAGATTTGCAGCCCGGCGTGAAGGTGAGCCTCGTATGGCTGACGGCTCTTTACTTCATCCACACGATGGGCGAAATCGCACTTTCACCCATCGGACTGTCAATGGTAAACAAGCTGACGCCCGTGCGTTTTGCTTCGCTCATGATGGGCATCTGGTACTTGTCCACGGCCACGGCCAACAAGTTTGCCGGTATCTTGGGCGGGTTCTATCCGGAGGAAGGCAAGGTAAAGGTACTGTTCGGCTACCGCATCGAGACGCTCTACGACTTCTTCATGGTGTTCGTGGTGATGTCGGCGGTGGCTTCCGTCATCCTTTTCCTGCTTTCCGGGAAGTTGCAGAAGATGATGCACGGTGTGCAATAACCTGTGTGGCTGTTCCGGTTTCTCGCATATTATCTGTATATTTGCGCCGATTTTAAAGACGATTGTTCATGAATAATTTCATGCGGATAAAAGACAAAAAGTTTGCCGTTTCCATCCCCGAAGCAGACATCCTGAGGGAAGTGAGCCGTGTGGCCGGTGAAATCAGCCGTGACCTGGACGGCAAGAACCCGTTGTTCCTCAGCGTGCTCAACGGGTCGTTTATGTTCACGGCAGACTTGCTGAAACGCATCACCATTCCTTGTGAGGTGTCATTCGTCAAGTTGGCGTCCTATCAGGGCGTAGCCTCTACGGGAGTGGTGAAGGAGGTCATCGGCATCAATGAGGATTTGTGCGGACGCACCGTAGTTATTGTGGAGGACATTGTGGATACGGGGATTACCATGCAACGCCTGCTGGAGACATTGGGCACGCGCCGCCCCAAGGAAATACACATCGCCACCCTCCTGCTCAAGCCCGACAAGCTGAAGGTGAACCTCGACATTGAATATGTGGCCATGCGTATCCCCAACGACTTCATCGTGGGTTACGGCCTGGATTACGACGGACTGGGACGGAACTTCAAAGACATTTATACAGTGGTCAGTGAGTAACGAAGGCTGCAAGTGCTGTCGGCTTCTCCCCATTATCATCCTGTTTATTCATCGGTCATTGATTAACCATTAACAATTAATTAAAATGCTGAACGTTGTAATATTTGGTGCCCCCGGCTCCGGCAAGGGGACACAAAGTGAGAAAATCGTAGAAAAGTATGGCATCAACCACATCTCCACGGGAGACGTGTTGCGTGCTGAAATCAAGAATGGCACCGGACTGGGCAAGACAGCCAAGGGATACATCGACCAGGGACAGCTCATTCCCGACTCGCTGATGATAGACATCCTGGCCGGCGTGCTGGATGGCTTCAAAGATTCGAAGGGGGTCATCTTCGACGGCTTCCCCCGCACCATCGCACAGGCTGAAGCGTTGAAAAAGATGCTGGCCGAACGCAACCAGGAGGTAAGCATCATGCTGGACCTCGAAGTACCCGAAGACGAACTGATGCACCGTCTCATCCTGCGCGGCCAGCAGAGCGGACGTGCCGACGACAACGAGGAGACCATCCGCAAGCGTCTCACGGTGTACCACAACCAGACGGCTCCCCTCATTGACTGGTACAAGCAGGAAGGCAAGTATTGCCACATAAACGGGTTGGGCGAACTGGAACGCATCACAGGAGACATCTGTGCGGCGATTGACGGAGTACAGTAAGTACTTAGGTATTACAATAATTCCTGAATAAGATTATGCCAGAGTCCAACTTCGTAGACTACGTAAAGATATACTGCCGTTCCGGCAAGGGCGGACGGGGTTCCACACACATGCGGCGTGCCAAGTACGTGCCCAAGGGAGGGCCGGACGGCGGCGACGGCGGACGCGGGGGCAACATCATCCTGCGCGGAAACCGCAACTACTGGACATTGCTTCACCTCAAGTATGACCGCCACATCCTGGCCGGACATGGCGAAAGCGGTTCAAGAAACCGCAGCTTTGGCAAGGACGGTGAGGACAAAGTGATAGAAGTGCCTTGCGGGACGGTGGTGTATAACGCCGAGACAGGCGAATACCTTTGCGACGTCACCGAACACGGACAGGAAATTGTGCTGCTGAAAGGCGGACGGGGCGGGTTGGGTAACTGGCATTTCCGGACCGCCACCAACCAGGCTCCCCGTTATGCGCAACCCGGCGAGCCGATGCAGGAAATGACCGTCATCCTGGAGTTGAAGCTGCTGGCCGACGTGGGACTGGTGGGATTCCCCAATGCAGGTAAGTCCACGTTGCTGTCCACCGTGTCGGCTGCCAAACCGAAGATAGCCAACTATCCTTTCACCACGTTGGAACCCAATCTGGGCATCGTGTCCTACCGCGACGGCAAATCGTTCGTCATGGCCGACATTCCGGGCATCATCGAGGGAGCCAGCCAGGGTAGGGGACTGGGACTGCGCTTCCTGCGCCACATCGAACGCAACGCTCTGCTCCTGTTCATGGTACCGGCAGACAGCGACGACATCCGCAAGGAGTATGACATCCTCCTGAATGAACTCCGCAGCTTCAATCCCGAAATGCTGGACAAGCAGCGTGTGCTGGCCGTCACGAAATGCGACATGCTGGACCAGGAACTGATGGATGAAATCGAACCGACACTGCCCGAAGGCATTCCGCACGTGTTCATTTCGTCTGTCACCGGATTGGGCATCAGCAGGTTGAAGGACATTCTCTGGACTGAACTCAACCGGGAGAGCAACAGGATAGAAGGACATGCCGAAAGCATCATCCACCGGCACAAGGACATAGCCCACCTGCAGGAGGAATTGGAGGAAGAGGGCGAGGACGAAGACCTCAGCGTGGACTATAGTGAGGACGATGTAGAAGAACTGGAAGACTTCGAATACGAAGAAGAAGACTGGGAAGAGGAGAAGTAAATGTGCAGCGACCATCGGCACGGAAGCCTTTCCGCCGGAGCCGCCTGTGGAGGAAAGGATTGTGCCCTTCCCCTTTTGCGCCACCTGCGGCAGTGCCCCGGCATCTTTGCCTTCAGCACTACCCGCCGGGGTGGGGTGAGTACGGGAGCTTATGCCTCGATGAACTGTACCCCTTATACGGGCGATGACCCTCAATGCGTCGGCCGTAACCTGAAAATCTTGTCTGATTCCTTGCCCCGGTTTCCTCAGGAAGTCGTCATCCCTTATCAGACACACGGCACGTCGGTGCTTCCCATTGACAATACTTATTTATCTGCCACACCCGATGAACGCCACCGGCTGCTGCAAGGCATTGATGCCCTCGTCACCGACCGTCCCGATGTATGTCTCTGCATATCTACAGCCGATTGCATACCTGTCTTGCTATATGACCGGACCCATCGTGCCATAGCTGCCATCCATGCCGGTTGGCGGGGTACGGTGGCCCGTATCGTTCTCCGTACCTTGGAACGGATGCATGAACTCTATGGCACCGGAGCCGGCGACCTTCTGGCTGCCATCGGTCCCGGCATATCACGCGACGCTTTCGAGGTGGGCGACGAAGTGTATGATGCTTTCCTGCGGGCAGGCTTTCCCATGAACCGGCTGGCTTTCCGCAATCCCGCAACCCATAAGTACCACATCGACCTGCCGGAAGCCAACCGCCTGCAACTGTACGGTTTCGGTACGGACGATTCGCAGATTGAGTCTTGCGGCATCTGTACGTATGGTCAGCAGGAAACGTTTTTCTCTGCCCGGCGGTTGGGAGTGAACTCCGGCAGGATATTGACAGGCATCATGCTGTCTGGCGATGGCGGACAATGCCGTGGCTGTTGAGTGCTGCGCGGCATTGTCCGACGGGTGGGGGAGGGATTTACACGATGCCTGCTGTCTTCAGTTGGGTTGCCATCTGCTGTTGCACCTTTTGCGCGGCTTCGCGGGCGGCTTGGGCAAAGTCGTGGTCATGTCCGGCATAGATGATGGCGCGGCTGGAGTTGACGATGAGGCCGCAGTCTTCCGTCATGCCATACTTGCAGACTTCTTCCAGCGAACCGCCCTGTGCTCCTACGCCGGGCACAAGCAGGAAGTGGCGGGGTACAATCTTGCGGATGGATTCGAAGGCTTGTCCCTGTGTGGCACCCACTACATACATCATCTGCGTGTCGTCGGCCCACTCCTGGCTCTTGCTGAGCACCTTCTCGAAAAGCCTTTTGCCTCCGGCATCTTCCGTCAGCTGGAAATCGTGCGAACCCTTGTTGCTGGTCAGCGCCAGGAGGATGACCCACTTACCGTCATAACCCAGGAAAGGTGTCACGCTGTCCTCGCCCATGTAGGGAGCCACGGTAACGGCGTCGATGTTCATTTCCTCGAAGAAGGAGCGGGCATACATGGCCGAAGTATTGCCGATGTCGCCCCGTTTGGCATCGGCTATGATGAACTGGTCGGGATAGTTTTCCCGGATATACTTCACGGTTTTTTCCAGGGCTTTCCATCCTTTTATCCCCAGGCACTCGTAGAAAGCGAGGTTGGGTTTGTAGGCGATGCAGAGGTCAGCCGTGGCATCGATGATGGCCTTGTTGAAAGTGAAGATTGGCTCATGCCCGTCCAGCAGGTGGTCGGGAATCTTTTTGATGTCCGTGTCCAGCCCCACGCAGAGGAAAGACTGTTTGCGGCGGATGTTGTCGGTGAGTTGTTGTTTATTCATAGGTAATCATTCTTTTTATGGAGTTGTTGTTTCTTTGAAAGGTAGGGTGGGGCCGGCATTCACAGTTCACTCTCTTTCAGTCTTTCTGCATTCTCGGCCACGATGAGCTGGTCGATGCAGTCCTGTATGTCACCGTCCATGAAAGCGGCCAGGTTGTAGACAGTGTAGCCCGTGCGGTGGTCGGTGATGCGCCCCTGCGGGTAGTTGTAGGTGCGGATTTTGGCCGAGCGGTCGCCCGTGCTCACCATCGTCTTGCGCTTTGATGCGATGTCGTCGATGTACTTCTGGTGTTCCTTGTCGTAGATGAAGGTACGCAGGCGGCTGAGGGCACGCTCTTTGTTCTTGGGCTGGTCGCGCGTTTCGGTACACTCGATGAGGATTTCCTCCACCGTGCCCGTATTGGGGTTCTTCCAGTTGTAGCGCAGGCGCACGCCGCTCTCCACCTTGTTCACGTTCTGTCCGCCCGCGCCGCCGCTGCGGAAGGTGTCCCACTTGATTTCACCCTCGTTGATGACCACGTCAAACTCTTCGGCCTCGGGCAACACGGCAACCGAAGCGGCCGAGGTATGCACACGCCCTTGCGTTTCCGTGGCAGGGACACGCTGCACGCGGTGTACGCCGCTCTCGTATTTCAGCGTGCCATATACACCTTCGCCCGTCACCGAACAGATGATTTCCTTGAAGCCTCCCGCCGTTCCTTCGTTGGCACTGCTCACTTCCAGCCGCCAGCCCTTGCGTTCGCAGTACTTGGAGTACATACGGAACAGGTCGCCGGCAAACAAGGCCGCTTCGTCGCCACCCGTTCCGCCGCGAATCTCCAGGATGGCGTTGCGGCTGTCCTGCGGGTCGGCGGGGATAAGCAGCAGCTTGATTTCCTCTTCCAGTCGCGGTCGGCGTGCTTCGCACTTGTCCAGTTCCTCGCGGGCCATGTCGCGCATCTCTTCGTCCGGTTCATTGGCCATGATGTCCTTGGCCTCGTCGATGCCGGCCAACACCTGCATGTATTCCTGTCGGGCTTTCATCAGGTCGCCCAATTCCTTGTATTCTTTTGTCAGTTTGACGTAACGCTTCTGGTCGGCAATGACGGCCGGGTCGGTTATCAGGGTCGATACTTCCTCGAAGCGTGCCACCAGGCCGTCGAGCTTTTCTAATATTGTGTTGTTGTCAGACATAAGTGTTTCTTGTTATACATTCTTCCCCGGACAGGCTGCGCCGGTGGCGGCTGCAACCTTTGTGTTCATTCCTCCTCTTCTTCTTTTTTCTTCATCCACCGGGGATGCATCAGGTCGCGGAACAGCAGGTAGGCCGCTACGGTCCAAAAGCCGACGGTCAGACCCCGCACGTAAGGCGGAGTCTGAAGGTATTCGTTCAGATAGTTGGCCAGTATCATTGTCACCAGCCAGATAACGAAGGCTGTCAGATACCTCTTGCTCTTTTTCCTCATAGGACTGTCTTATTGCCCCATTGATTCCACAGTTTCGTGTTATCCACCGTCATAGCCATGTGCCGGCGTGAGCGTCGTTCCTTCTTTTGTTCCTTTTTCTGTTCCTTTTTCTGTCCTCTCTTTTCTGTCCGTTGGGGGACGATGCATCCCGACAGGGCAATGCTGAGGAATATTGCCGTTACGGCAGTTAACCACATGTTTTTCTTTTTCAGTTTGTTCATCTTGGTTTCTCCTTTTAAATTAATTGTTCTTGGTTGTGGAAAATGGTTGCGATGTTGCATTAAAACACATACTCTTTCACTCCCCAAAACGCTGCTGTCACCAGCAGAATGCTCACGATGAATACCGCCCACTCCTTGAAACCGGTATGGCGTTTGGCACCGTAAAGATAGCATTCGATGGCATAACCTATCCCTGCGGCAGGACCGATGATGCTGAGTTGCTCCAGAAAACTCCATCCCAGTTTCTTGGCAGGGATGCCGATGAGGAGACTTACCGCGATGCCCGCCAGGACAATCAAGGCATAGGTCATGCATTTCTTCAGTTTCATAAGTAATCTTCCTTTTACATCAGCAGGCCCAATCCCAGTGCCAGCACGACAACGCCTGTTGCCACCACCGCCCATCGCTTTCCGCTCCACACGGGAATGCCGCCAAAGCACGTGGCATTAATATAAAAGAAAGCAAGGGGGCTGAGCAATGTGGCAAGGATATGCAGGCAGCGAATGTGTCCTATCTGGCTTCCGGCGAACAACGCCACCTCTATCAGGATATAAGCAGCGATGAGAATCAGTCCCCTGCGTTTGTGCAATGGTTTCTCGTGTACGCTCTTTTCTAAGTTCTTCATACGTGTATCTCCTTGGTATAATTCTGTTATAATACACTTATTTATAAGTAATTTCCTCGTTATATAAGTCCTTCAGCAGTTTGCGTGCAGGGACTTCTATGGTGCCTCCCTTGTAGTCTCCTTCAATGATGTTCTCGTTACGAAATGCCTTTTCGCGGATGAGTTTGTAACGTGAACGTTTCAAGCCTTCGCGCAGTTTTTGTCTGAATTCAGTTCGTTCTTGTTCCGACATATTGTTTGTCTTCCATTGGCTTACTCATACCGGAACTCCCCGAACTCGCTCCGTATAATCAGTTCCCGTTTCCCGCTCTCCTCGATGCGGCCGATGACCTGCGCATCGATGTTGAACGACTTCGAGATGTCGATGACTTCCTCGGCGTGCTCCGGTGCGAGATAGACCTCCAGCCGGTGGCCCATGTTGAACACCTTGTACATCTCGTCCCACTCCGTGCCGCTCTGCTCCTTGATGGTGCGGAAAAGCGGGGGAACAGGGAAGAGATTGTCCTTGACCACGCGGCAGTTGTCGCCCACGAAGTGCAGCACCTTGGTCTGTGCGCCGCCCGAACAATGCACCATGCCGTGGATTTCAGGACGCAAGGCATCGAGCAGCCGCTTCACCACCGGGGCATAGGTGCGGGTGGGCGAGAGAACGAGCTTGCCCGCGTCGATGGGACTGCCTTCCACGGCATCGGTCAGCCTCAGACTGCCGCTGTACACCAATTCCCGGGGAACGGCATGGTCGTAGCTTTCGGGATATTTCTCTGCCAGGTATTTCGCAAAGACATCGTGGCGGGCCGAGGTCAGCCCGTTGCTGCCCATGCCGCCGTTGTACTCCTTCTCATAGGTGGCCTGCCCGTAGCTGGCGAGTCCCACAATGACATCGCCCGGCCGGATGTTGGCATTGTCGATGATGTCGGCACGCTTCATGCGGCAGGTCACGGTGCTGTCTACGATGATGGTGCGCACCAGGTCGCCCACGTCGGCCGTCTCGCCCCCCGTGGCATAGACTCCCACGCCCATTCCGCGCAATTCGGCCAGCAGTTCGTCCGTGCCGTTGATGATGGCCGAAATGACCTCGCCCGGCACCAGCAGCTTGTTGCGCCCGATGGTGGAGGACACCAGTATGTTGTCCACCGCACCCACGCAGAGCAGGTCGTCGATGTTCATGATGAGCGCGTCCTGCGCGATGCCCTTCCACACCGAGAGGTCGCCCGTTTCTTTCCAATACAGGTAAGCGAGCGATGATTTGGTGCCCGCGCCGTCGGCGTGCATGATGTTGCAATACTCCGGGTCACCGCCCAGTATGTCGGGGATAATCTTGCAGAAGGCTTTCGGGTACAGTCCCTTGTCGATGTTCTTGATGGCGTTGTGTACATCTTCTTTCGATGCGCTCACGCCTCGCATCATGTATCTTTGATTGTTCATGACTGTGATGGTTTGTCTGTTAAATATCTGGTGCTGTCGTTTCTCATACGTTTTTGTCCGTTAGGGAAGGCTTACGTTTGCAAAGGTAGCAATAATTCTTCATTACCTTTGTCCTATATCTCTTTTTATTTGGTCTGGGTTGGTGTTTGCCGGGTACCTGTACCAAGCGCGGTGGATGCCTGTATCCCGGTCGTTCGATACAGGTATCCACCGCG
>CAYPUJ010000083.1:0-11829 GCA_964413805.1 uncultured Bacteroides sp.
ATGTAAGAGCCTGTTTGAATTTTATTCAGCAGCATCCTTATGGCAGCAACGCCGTGCGCAGCAAGTATAAGTGCAAAGGCAGCAACAGGCAAAATGCGGGTATTCAAAAAATAAACAATGAAGAATGCCGGAAAGCCCGTAAAAGTGTTATTTTTGCATTCAAATATAACTCTCTAACAGCATGGTATTATTTTCCGAAGACCACATACAGGAAACACGGCACAAAGGAAGGATAGAGGTGATATGCGGCTCCATGTTTTCCGGCAAGACGGAAGAACTGATCCGCCGCCTGAAACGGGCCAAGTTTGCACGGCAACGGGTGGAAATCTACAAGCCGAGTATCGACACACGCTATTCGGACGAGGAAGTCGTGTCTCATGCAGGGCATTCCATTGCATCGACACCGGTCGATTCTTCGGCCAGCATCCTGCTGCTCACATCGGAAATAGACGTGGTGGGCATCGACGAAGCACAGTTTTTCGACGAAGGGCTGGTGGATGTCTGCAACGAACTGGCCAACAGTGGCATCCGGGTAATCGTAGCCGGACTCGACATGGATTTCCGTGGTCTCCCTTTCGGCCCGATGCCACAACTCTGTGCCATTGCCGACGAGGTTTCCAAAGTACATGCCATCTGTGTCAACTGCGGGGAACTTGCATCTTTCTCCCACCGCACCGTGAAGAGCGACAAACAAGTACTACTGGGCGAAACCGAAGAATATGAGCCTCTGTGCCGGAAATGTTATCTGGAAGCATTGGAAAAAGACCGCCGCAGAACGACAACCACCCTTTGAGAATCCTGAAAAAATAAGACGTGTCTGCCCAAAATCCGATGGGGGTGCGTGCGGGCTATTCGATGTTTTTTCGTAACTTTGCCACACAAGCTCAAGGAAGCGGGCGAAAAGTCCCCTCCGGAAAGCTATGGATGTTAAACCCTTTTAAAGACGTAAGTATGACTAAGAGTATCAAAGGAACCCGCACAGAGAAGAACCTGCTCACCTCGTTTGCAGGCGAATCGCAGGCACGTATGCGTTACACTTATTTCGCAAGTGCAGCCAAAAAGGAAGGCTATGAACAGATAGCGGCCATCTTCACAGAAACCGCCGACCAGGAGAAGGAACATGCCAAACGCATGTTCAAATGGCTCGAAGGCGGCAATGTGGAAATCACGGCCAGCTATCCCGCAGGCAAAATAGGCACCACGCTGGAAAACCTGCAGGCCGCTGCTGCCGGTGAACACGAAGAATGGGAGTCGGATTATCCCCACTTTGCCGACGTGGCCGAGGAAGAGGGATTCCCCGAAATCGCCTCGATGTACCGCAACATTGCCGTGGCCGAAAAAGGACACGAAGAACGCTACCTTGCTTTCGTGAAGAACATCGAGACGGCCAGCGTTTTCGCCAAGGAAGGCGAAGTGGTGTGGCAATGCCGCAACTGCGGTTTCATCTATACGGGTAAGGAAGCCCCCAAGGTATGTCCTGCCTGCCTCCATCCGCAAGCCTACTTCGAAGTGAAGAAAGAGAACTGGTAACAGCCACTGCCCTTTCCCTACAAGCATACGCCCGTCACTTTGCACGTAAAAGTGGCGGGCGTATTGTTTGTTTTCATGGACAAAGCGTATCTTTGCGCCGCCAAATGACAATGTGTTATGAAAATCATCGTTGACGAGAAAATACCTTTTATCCGTGAGCCGTTGGCTCATTTGGCCGACGAAGTGGTCTACCTGCCCGGAGCCGCCTTCAGCCCCGAAGTCGTGAAAGATGCGGACGCGCTCATCATCCGCACGCGCACCCGCTGCACCCGCCAATTGCTGGAAGGCAGCCGTGTGCAGTTCATTGCCACCGCCACCGTCGGTTTTGACCACATAGACACCGGCTATTGCCGGCAGGCCGGCATCTGCTGGAGCAATGCACCAAGTTGCAATGCGGCTTCGGTGGCGCAATACCTGCAAGCCTCACTCCTGCTGTTGCAACGCCTGCGCGGACGCACCTTGGCCGGTGCCACGCTGGGGGTAGTGGGCGTGGGAAACGTGGGACGCCTGGCGGCTGAAGTGGGACAGCGGTTGGGGATGCGGGTATTGCTGAACGACCCCCCGCGTGCCGAACGCGAAGGAGCGGGCAGCTTCTCCCCACTGGACCGTCTGGCCGAAGAATGCGACGTGATTTCGTTCCACGTCCCCCTGGTGCGCGAAGGCAGGCATTGCACATTCCACCTGGCAGACAGCGGATTCTTCCGGGCATTGAAGCGGAAGCCCGTCATCGTCAACACCTCGCGTGGCGAAGTCGTGGAAACGCAAGCGTTACTCCAGGCTCTCGAAACGGGAACGGTGGGCGATGCCATCATTGATGTATGGGAAAACGAACCGGACATCGACCTTTCCTTATTATACAAGGTGTTCATCGGCACGCCTCACATTGCAGGTTATTCGGCCGATGGAAAAGCCAACGCCACCCGCATGGCCCTTGACGCACTGTGCCGGCACTTCGGCCTTTCCGCAAACTACCACATCGCACCGCCACCTCCCCCAAACCCCGTGATTCGTGCCTCAAACCCCACCGATGCCCTCCTGCAGATGTATGACCCGCGCCGCGACTGTGAAGCCCTGCGCCTTCATCCCGAATGTTTCGAGCAGCTGCGCGGCAACTACCCGTTGCGACGGGAAGAAACGGCCTACACCGTGCTCCCGGCCAGCAACTGAGCAACCACTTCCGGGTAATGGGCATATTCCAGCACGTGCACCTTGGCCGCCACGTCGGCAGGAGTGTCTGTCGGCAGCACAGGACAACGGAACTGGGCAATGACCGTGCCTTCGTCGTAATGCTCGTTGACGTAGTGGATGGTAATGCCGCTTTCGCGTTCTCCCGCTGCCACGACCGCCTCGTGCACACGGTCGCCATACATGCCTTTCCCGCCGAACTTCGGCAAAAGTGCGGGGTGAATGTTCACGATGCGGTCGGGATAGGCACTCAACAGGCTGGGGGGTACGCGCAACAGGAACCCCGCCAGGACGATGAAGTCAATCTGCCGCTCTTCAAGCAGGTCAAGCACGGCCTTTCCGTCTGCCCAGGCCGCCTTTTCTACATACTCACAAGGCACCCCCAGCGAACGTGCCCGTTCCAACACCAATGCATGCCGCCGGTTGGAGACAACCAACGCCACCTGCCCCTCTCCGTTCAGCCGGAAATAACGGATGAGATTCTCGGCATTCGTACCGCTTCCGGAAGCGAAAATCGCGATTTTTTTACTCATATCTCATACTTTTTGTGCACAAAACCGTGAAAAATGTGCAAATACCAACAATTAGTTCTCGAAATATTTGCGAGAAAGGATAAATCTTTCTTCCTTTGCCCCGCAAAATTAAAGAAATAAAACTAATTTATTAAATCAAAAACTTAAAGTTATGTCTGAAATTGCATCAAGAGTGAAAGCGATTATTGTCGACAAATTAGGTGTTGAAGAATCTGAAGTTACGAACGAAGCAAGCTTCACAAACGATTTGGGAGCCGATTCTCTTGACACAGTAGAACTCATCATGGAATTCGAGAAAGAGTTCGGCATCTCCATCCCCGACGACCAGGCTGAAAAGATCGGCACTGTGGGGGACGCTGTCGCTTACATCGAAGAACATGCCAAGTAATCCATTCATTTAGTATGGAATTAAAAAGAGTTGTAGTAACAGGCCTCGGTGCTATTACTCCCATCGGCAACAATGTCCAGGAATTCTGGGACAGTCTTGTCAATGGGGTTAGTGGCGCGGGGCCTATTACCCATTTCGATGCATCTCTGTTCAAAACGCGGTTTGCGTGCGAAGTGAAGAACTTCAACGCGACCGACTACATCGACCGCAAGGAAGCGCGGAAGATGGATATGTACACCCAATATGCCATTGCAGTGGCCAAGCAGGCCGTGGAAGATTCGGAACTGGACGTAACGAAAGAAGACCTCAACAAGATTGGTGTCATTTTCGGAGCCGGTATCGGCGGCATCCGCACGTTCGAAGAAGAAGCGGGCAACTACGCCCTCCACAAAGACCTCGGTCCGAAATTCAATCCGTTCTTTATCCCCAAAATGATTTCGGACATTGCGGCCGGGCAAATCTCCATCCTTTATGGTTTTCACGGCCCCAACTACGCAACATGTTCCGCATGTGCCACTTCCACCAACGCCATAGCCGACGCATTCAACCTCATCCGTTTGGGTAAGGCCAATGTCATCGTGACCGGCGGTTCGGAAGCAGCCATCGCAGCCTGTGGTGTAGGAGGCTTCAACGCCATGCACGCCCTGTCCACGCGCAATGATTCGCCCGAAACGGCTTCCCGTCCCTTCAGTGCCAGCCGCGACGGCTTCGTCATGGGCGAAGGAGGCGGCTGCCTGGTGCTGGAAGAACTGGAACATGCCAAAGCACGCGGCGCGAAGATTTATGCAGAACTGGCAGGCGTGGGTATGTCGGCCGACGCACATCACCTGACGGCCTCCCATCCCGAAGGGTTGGGTGCCAAACTGGTCATGAAGAACGCGCTGGAAGATGCCGGCATGACTCCCGATGCAGTGGACTACATCAACGTACACGGCACATCGACCCCCGTGGGTGACATTTCAGAGGTGAAAGCTATCCAGGAAGTTTTCGGCGAACATGCCTACAAGCTGAACATCAGCTCCACCAAGTCCATGACGGGACACCTGCTGGGTGCTGCGGGTGCGGTGGAAGCCATTGCCAGCATCCTGGCCATCAAGAACGGCATTGTGCCTCCCACCATCAACCACGAAGAAGGGGACAACGACGAGAACATCGACTATGCCCTCAACTTCACCTTCAACAAGGCACAAAGCCGCACCGTGAATGTGGCCCTGTCCAACACCTTTGGGTTTGGCGGTCATAATGCATGTGTGATTTTCAAGGCATACAACGCATAAGCCACCATCGTGTTACGTGACCTGATACATAAGATAAGGCTCCTGTTCTGCAAGGATAGAGAGTCTTATCTTTGTTTTTACAGAATCCTCGGTTTTTACCCGCGCGACATCCGCCTCTACCGGCAGGCCGTACAGCACAAGTCCGCCGTCATCCATTCCGGGCAGGGCTACCTGCTGAACAACGAACGGCTTGAGTTCCTGGGCGATGCCATCCTCAATGCCATCGTGGCGGACATCGTCTACCGCCACTTCGACAGCCGCCGCGAAGGATTCCTCACCAACACACGCTCCAAGATTGTGCAACGGGACACACTGAACAAGCTGGCCGTGGACATCGGCCTGGACAAGCTGGTGAAGAGCAATTCCCATTCTTCTGCACACAACAACTATATGCATGGCAACGCCTTCGAGGCACTCATCGGTGCCATCTACCTGGACCGGGGCTACGGGCGGTGCAGGCGGTTCATCGAACAGAAGATACTGCGCATCTACATAGACCTCGACAAGATGTCGCGCACGGAGGTCAACTTCAAGTCAAAGCTCATCGAGTGGAGCCAGAAGAACAAGCTGCAAGTCTCCTTCGAACTGATTGAACAGTTGTTCGACAAGGAGAACAACCCCGTTTTCCACACCGAAGTGCGCATCGAGGGGCTGCCGGTCAGCAAGGGCAGGGGCTACAGCAAGAAAGAATCGCAACAGAACGCGGCACAGGAAGCCCTGAAGAAAATCAGGAAGGGCAGCTTCAAGACCCTCATCAGGCAAAAGGCAGAACAGGCGGAGTCCTGAACCTTCCGTCCGCCCCACCGCCCGGTACAGGGCATAGGAATCATTTGGCAAAGAAGAATTTATCTTCTTTATTATCAACAGCTTGTATCTTTCCTGTTTTCTCCATTTCTGCCATATTCTGCCCGTTTTCCGTTATTCAGTACACTTTTAATACACTTCGCCGAACTCACAGAACCAATTCGGCACACACTGAGTGCCGAATTACAAATATCAGAATTACAACACAAAAAGTGGAATATTCCTGCTGAAAGGTTGTTCAATAAGTTACCTTATTCTCACTTAAAATTCATATCCAAAATCGAAAGTCCTATAAAGCGTGCTTTCTATGAAATGGAGCAATCCATTCTTGACAACCTGCAACGCTTCCTGTTGGAAATGGGACATGGCTTTTGCTTTGAAGCCCGGCAAAAACGCATCTTGATTGATGAAGATTATTTCTTTGCTGACCTCGTATTCTATCACCGCATCTTGAAGTGCCACGTTATTGTGGAATTGAAGACAGACAAGTTCCGCCATGAGTATGCTTCGCAACTGAACTTGTATCTGAACTATTTCAAAGCGGAAGTGATGCAGCCGGATGATAATCCACCTATCGGCATTCTGCTTTGTACTGAAAAGGGAGATACATTAGTAAGGTATGCCACTGCCGGATTAGACCCGAATATCTTCGTACAGAAGTACATGATAGAACTTCCAAGCGAGGAAGAAATAAAAGCGTTCATTGCGTCCTCAAATTACTAAACCTATCTTTTATCCGCACCCGCCTCCCGGCACAACCCACATCCCCCGCCACCCATCCCCTTTTGCCTGTACTTCCCGATTGCTGCCCCGTTACAGCCGTGAAACACAGAAAAAGAAGGGAAAAAGATAGAGATGCCGATAAATAAGACTAATTTTGCGCGCGAAACACAAAAGTTTGAGAAAACGATGAACGTCACAAAGTTTCTGAACAGAGTTTACTTCGCCTCCCGGCTGAAAGAAATAGAGCGGTATGCCGGAAATGCGGACGAACTGCAACAGCAAGTGATGGAACGCCTGTTGCGCCGTGCAGCCCGCACGGAATGGGGCAAACGCTACGACTACGCCTCCATACGCACCTACGAAGATTTCAAGAACAGAGTCCCCATACAAACCTACGAAGAAGTGAAGCCCTACGTTGAGCGTCTGCGTGCAGGCGAACAGAACCTGTTGTGGCCCACCGAAATCCGCTGGTTTGCCAAGTCGTCGGGCACGACCAACGACAAGAGCAAGTTCCTGCCCGTCAGCCGCGAGTCGCTGCACGACACCCACTACCGGGGCGGACAGGATGCCGTGGCTCTCTACCTGCGCCAGAACCCCGAAAGCCGCTTCTTCTCCGGCAAGGGACTCATACTGGGCGGCAGCCACAGCCCCAACCTCAACACCAACCACAGCCTCGTGGGCGACCTTTCCGCCATCCTGATTGAGAACATCAACCCGCTGGTCAACTTCATCCGTGTCCCTTCCAGACAGATTGCCCTGATGGAACACTTCGAACCCAAGATGGAGGCCATCGCCCGCAGCACCATCCACGCCAACGTCACCAACCTCAGCGGCGTGCCTTCGTGGATGCTGGTGCTCATCCGCCACATCCTCGAAAAGACCGGCAGGCAAACGCTGGAAGAGGTATGGCCCAACCTGGAGGTATTCTTCCACGGGGGCGTGGCTTTCACCCCCTACCGCGAGCAGTACAAGGAGGTCATCCGCTCGCCCCGTATGCACTACGTGGAGACCTACAACGCCAGCGAAGGCTACTTCGGCACCCAGAGCGATGCGCAAGACCCGTCCATGCTGCTGATGATAGACTACGGCATCTTCTACGAATTTGTCCCCCTGGAGGATGTGGGCAAGGAATCGCCCCGCGCCTGCAAGCTCACCCAGGTGGAAACGGGCAAGAACTACGCCCTGGTCATCTCCACTTCCGCCGGGCTGTGGCGGTACATGATAGGCGACACGGTGCGTTTCACCCGCAAGGACCCCTACAAGTTTGTCATCACGGGACGCACCAAGCATTTCATCAACGCCTTCGGCGAAGAACTGATTGTGGACAATGCGGAAAAGGGACTGGCGAAGGCCTGTGCCGCCACAGGAGCACGCATCACCGACTACTCGGCTGCACCGGTCTTCATGGACGAACACGCCAAGTGCCGCCACCAGTGGCTCATCGAGTTCGAGCGTGCTCCGGACAGCCTGGACACCTTTGCCCGCGTCCTGGACGACACCCTCAAGGAGGTCAATTCCGACTACGAAGCCAAACGGCAGAACGACCTGGCCCTGCAGCCTCTGGAAGTTGTCGTCGCCCGGCCCGGACTCTTCCACGACTGGCTGGACCGGAAAGGCAAGCTGGGCGGCCAGCACAAGATTCCGCGCCTCAGCAACACACGCGAATACATCGAGGAAATGCTTGCCTTGAACAACGGCTGAAAACCAGCCGTTTACAACCCGTCTGTTCCGTGCCTGTACCGGGCGCGTTCCACACTTGTACCGAACACGAGCGATACAGGCACGGAACACGTTCGGTACAGGCATCCCGTTTTTCCGGTACAGGCAAGGGATTTCGGGGACGGGAAACCCATAAGCTGCGTCAGCCCTATCCTGTAACGCTGAAAAATGCCCAACCACAAAAATCTCCCTTATGAAGAATAAAATAATTTCATACACAACCTTTTCTTTTTCAGTCATTCAGGTTGTTCTATCAATAATCGTGGCCATAACCGGCAAAACAATCCCTCTTCATTGGAACATACATGGAGAAACTGACTCCTATGGAAGTTCATATAACGTGTTTATTCTTACTTCAATAAACATAGTATCCTATGTGCTTCTGCGCTGGCTAAGCAAGCATCCCGAAGCATGTAATTTTCCACGCCCGTTTAAAGACAGGGAGGCGGCTTTCAGCAATATGTCAGTTCTGCTGAAACGGGTAGAATTATACACAAGTGCCATCTTCCTATACATAACCATCGGAATACTTTGTCATAACCTGTGGATTCCCTTTATATATTTATGGGCAGCCTGTCTTGTTTATACGATAACGGTTGGCATTATCAGATTATGTAAATCATAAGAAAATCAGCCGGAATCACCGTCGCACCGGCAGCCGGACAGTGCGCTTTATCACAGTTATCCATACCTCTCTTTTTCAATTATTAATATCCCGCAATGGTACACTTACCATATAAATGCCTATCTTTGTGCCGTTTTTAAACTGAAAAGATACACCCTGTTACATTCTAAGGAAAAAGAAAATGGCACAAGAAGACGTTTTTAAGAAACTCGTATCGCACTGCAAGGAATACGGATTCGTGTTCCCGAGCAGCGAAATATATGATGGGCTGGGAGCCGTGTACGACTACGGCCAGAACGGCGTGGAACTGAAGAACAACATCAAGCAATACTGGTGGCAAAGCATGGTGCTGCTGCACGAGAACATCGTGGGGCTGGACTCAGCCATCTTCATGCACCCCACCATCTGGAAGGCCAGCGGACACGTCGATGCCTTCAACGACCCCCTCATCGACAACCGCGACTCGAAGAAACGCTACCGTGCCGACGTGCTCATCGAAGACCAGATAGCCAAGTATGACGAAAAGATAAACAAGGAAGTGGCCAAGGCCGCCAAGCGTTTCGGCGACAGCTTCGACGAAGCGCAGTACCGCAGCACCAACGCCCGCGTACTGGAATACCGGCAGAAGCGCGACGCCCTGCACGAACGCTACACCCAAGCCATGAATGCCGGGCCCGACCTGAACGGACTGCGCCAGATCATCCTCGACGAAGAAATCGTCTGCCCCGTCAGCGGCACGAAGAACTGGACCGAAGTGCGGCAGTTCAACCTCATGTTCTCCACCGAGATGGGCTCCACGGCCGACGGTGCCATGAAGGTCTACCTGCGCCCGGAGACGGCGCAAGGCATATTCGTCAACTACCTCAACGTGCAGAAGACGGGACGCATGAAGATTCCTTTCGGCATCGCCCAGATAGGCAAGGCATTCCGCAACGAAATCGTGGCGCGGCAGTTCATCTTCCGGATGCGCGAGTTCGAGCAGATGGAAATGCAGTTCTTCGTCAAGCCCGGCACGGAACTGGAGTGGTTTGCCAAGTGGAAGGAAACCCGCCTGAAGTGGCACAAGGCCCTGGGCTTCGGCGACGACCACTACCGCTACCACGACCACGAGAAGCTGGCCCACTACGCCAACGCCGCCACGGACATCGAGTTTCTCATGCCGTTCGGCTTCAAGGAAGTGGAAGGCATACACAGCCGCACCGACTTCGACCTCTCGCAGCACGAGAAGTTCTCCGGCAGGAACATCAAGTACTTCGACCCGGAAACCAACGAAAGCTACACTCCCTACGTGATTGAGACCAGCATCGGCGTAGACCGCATGTTCCTCAGCGTCATGTCTGCCGCCTACTGCGAAGAGAAGCTGGACAACGGAGAGACGCGCGTGGTGCTCAGGCTGCCCGCCGCCCTGGCTCCCGTGAAGCTGGCCGTGATGCCGCTGGTGAAGAAGGACGGACTGCCCGAAAAGGCACGCGAAATCATCGACGGACTGAAGTTCCAGTTCCACTGCCAGTATGACGAGAAGGACTCCATCGGCAAACGCTACCGCCGCCAGGATGCCATCGGCACGCCCTACTGCGTCACCGTGGACCACCAGACGCTGGAAGACAACTGCGTCACCCTGCGCAACCGCGACACCATGCAGCAGGAGCGGGTGCCCGTGGACGAACTGGGCCGCATCATCGCCGACCGCGTGAGCATCACCTCGCTGCTGAAGACTCTGTAAGAACCCCTTTTTTATATTATAACCTAAACAAGAGATAAATGACAATTCGGAAATCGACGAACAGATTGACCTGGATGCGAATCCTGCTCTGCAGCTTCCTGCTGGCAGGTGCCGTGTGTGCATGCGAAGAAGTGGAAGAAGCCAGCGAGTACGAAAACTGGGAGGAACGCAATGCCGCCTTCATCGACTCCATCGCCTCACTGGCGGGAGACCGCATCGTGACCTACACCGGAAAAGCGACCCTGGTGGACGACTGCGCCATCGGCGACATATTTGCCATACAGACCACGGCCAGCACGGAAGAGAGCACCCAATACGTCTACTGCAAGAAACTTTCGGAGAAAGAGGACGGCGAACGTCCGCTCTACACAAGCAGCGTGAACGTGTTCTACTATGGCACATACATCACGGGCGACAGCTTTGACTCCAACTTCACCGGCTACAGCGCAACCGACACGGACAACCTGGATCCCGATGATCAGCTGCCCACGCTTTTCGAATCGCCCACCACGTTTACCGTGTCGAGCACAATCACGGGGTGGACTGCAGCCTTGCAGTACATGCGCGAAGGAGAACGCTGGATGCTTTACGTCCCCTATCAGAGTGCATACGGCACGAGCGGAAGCGGAAGCATACCGGGATACTCGGCTTTGACGTTTGACGTCATACTGGAGAGCATCAACTGACGCACCGGCAGAGACATACGATTAGAAACTGGTTTGAGTCAATCCAGGAAGGAAGAATGTTATAGCCATAACGTTCAGAATCGGTATATCATGAATACTACCAGGAAACTGCGACCTTCCAAAACGCTGATTACATACTCGATTATCATATCAGCAATCGTCAGTTATGCCGTTTATTATGCGTTCACGGAAGGAAATGCTGCAATAAAACTTGCTGCAATAATTGCGGCATCATTAGTTGTACTGCCTGTATTGAAGATGCCGATAAGCATACACGAAGACAATGACAGCATACGAATCAGACTAATCGTAGGAGAGAAAGCATTTCTCAAAAATGAATATGCCATAACTCACATCAAAACAAAAAGTCCGTTCTCAATACGTCTGTGTGCTACATCTGTATTCTTATATTGGGGATATTTCTGGACAAAATCAATGGGAACATTCTATGCATTATGTGTGGATGAGTCCAACCTGATTATGCTAACCAACAAAAATGATGGTTCTAAAATTGTCATTGATGCACCCTATATACGATAATACAACGATTGACAATCAATAGTTGTATGAATATCATTTTCATCCGACCTGATTGCAAATCAATGTAAGTCTTAATCAATGAGAGGATAGCGCACT
>CAYPUJ010000084.1:0-11775 GCA_964413805.1 uncultured Bacteroides sp.
AAAAGCGGAAGCATCCGAGCATGGCTCGGCTGCCAGGCATACATCCAAAAAAATGCAACAAAACTATGATTCTTTTTTTCAGAACCCCTCAGCAGAGCGTGATTGCCGTGGAATGCGAACACGCCCTTTCACAGGCCGACAACGACAAGCTGTGCTGGTTGTTCGGCGAAGCAACCCCCGAATGTGAAGAGAACCTGAACGGATATTTCGTAGGTCCCCGCCGCGAAATGATCACCCCCTGGAGCACCAATGCCGTGGAAATTACGCAAAACATGGGACTGACCGGCATCGTCCGCATCGAGGAATACTTCCCTGTGGCCGACGAGCAGGCCGAATACGACCCCATGCTGCAACGTATGTACAAGGGACTGGACCAGAATATGTTCACCACCAACCGCAAGCCCGAACCCATCGTCTGCATCGAGGACCTGGAAGCCTACAACGAACAGGAAGGGCTGGCCCTCTCGAAAGAAGAAATCGAGTACCTCAAGAAGGTGGAAAAAGATCTGGGACGACCGCTGACCGACAGCGAGGTGTTCGGCTTCGCCCAAATCAACTCCGAACACTGCCGGCACAAAATCTTTGGCGGAACGTTCATCATCGACGGCGTGGAGCAGCCTTCGTCACTCTTCCAGCTCATCAAAAAGACAACGAAAGAGAATCCCAACAAAATAATCTCGGCCTACAAGGACAACGTGGCCTTTGCCGAGGGGCCTGTCATCGAACAATTCGCACCGGCCGACCACGCCAAGCCCGATTACTTCCAAGTGAAAGACATCAAAAGCGTCATCTCGCTCAAGGCCGAAACGCATAACTTCCCAACCACGGTCGAACCCTTCAACGGCGCATCCACCGGCACCGGCGGAGAGATACGCGACCGCATGGGCGGCGGCAAAGGCTCTTGCCCCATCGCGGGAACAGCCGTCTACATGACCTCCTACCCCCGTTGCGAGGAAGGACGTCCGTGGGAAGAAATCCTGCCCGTGCGCAAATGGCTCTACCAGACACCCGAACAAATCCTCATCAAAGCCTCGAACGGTGCCAGTGACTTCGGCAACAAGTTCGGCCAGCCGCTCATCTGCGGCTCGGTACTGACCTTCGAACACCAGGAGGACAAGGAAGCCCCTGTCTACGGCTACGACAAGGTCATCATGCTGGCAGGCGGCGTGGGCTACGGCACCGAACGCGACTGCCTGAAGGGCACACCCGAAACAGGCAACAAAATCGTGGTGCTGGGCGGCGACAACTACCGCATCGGACTGGGCGGTGGCTCCGTTTCGTCGGTCGACACGGGACGATACAGCAGCGGCATCGAATTGAACGCCGTGCAACGTGCCAATGCCGAAATGCAGAAACGTGCCTACAACGTGGTGCGTGCCCTCTGCGAGGAAGACACCAACCCCATTGTCTCCATCCACGACCACGGCTCGGCAGGACACGTCAACTGCCTGTCCGAACTGGTGGAAGACTGCGGCGGCCTCATCGACATGGGCAAGCTGCCCATCGGCGACAAGACCCTCTCTGCCAAGGAAATCATCGCCAACGAAAGCCAGGAACGCATGGGACTCCTCATCCGCGAGGAAGCCATCGGGCACGTGGCCGAAGTGGCCGAACGCGAACGGGCACCGATGTACGTGGTGGGCGAAACCACCGGTGACCACCGCTTTGCCTTCGAACAGCCCGACGGCGTGCGCCCGTTTGACCTGGCCGTAGACCAGATGTTCGGCTCGTCGCCCAAGACCTACATGGTGGACAAGACCGTGGAACACCACTATGCCATGCCCGCCTACGAAACGTCCAAGCTGCACGAGTATCTGGCCAACGTGCTCCAACTGGAGGCCGTGGCATGCAAAGACTGGCTGACCAACAAGGTGGACCGCTCCGTGACGGGCAAGATTGCCCGCCAGCAATGTGTGGGCGAACTGCAACTGCCGCTGAGCGACTGCGGCGTGGTGGCATTGGACTACCGGGGACAGAAAGGCATCGCCACCGCCCTGGGACACGCGCCCCAGGCAGCCCTGGCCGATGCAGCCGCAGGCTCGGTACTGGCCGTGAGCGAGGCCCTGACCAACCTCGTGTGGGCTCCGATGGCCGAAGGGCTGGACAGCGTTTCGCTTTCGGCCAACTGGATGTGGCCTTGCCGCTCGCAAGAGGGCGAAGACGCACGCCTCTACACCGCAGTCAAGGCTCTGAGCGACTTCTGCTGCGCCCTCCGCATCAACGTCCCCACGGGAAAAGACTCCCTCTCCATGACACAAAAATATCCCGACGGCAGCAAGGTGATTGCGCCGGGCACGGTCATCGTTTCGGCAGGCGGCGAGGTGAGCGATGTGAAGAAAGTGGTTTCGCCCGTACTGGTCAACGACCGCAAGACAACCCTCTATCACATCGACTTCAGCTACGACAAGCTGCGGCTGGGCGGCTCTGCCTTCGCACAGACATTGGGCAAGGTGGGCGACGATGTGCCCGGAGTGAAACATCCCGAATACTTCCGCAACGCCTTCCAGGCCGTTCAGGAACTGGTGAACAGGGGATTCATCCTGGCCGGACACGACATATCGGCAGGCGGGCTCATCACCACCCTGCTGGAAATGTGCTTCCCGAATACAGAAGGCGGACTGAAAATCGGTCTCGACAAGTTCAAGGAAGCAGACCTCGTGAAGATACTGTTTGCCGAAAACCCGGGTGTGGTCATCCAGGTGGACAACAGGCACAAGGACGAAGTGAAGAAGCTGCTGGACGAGGCCGGAGTGGGCTACATCAAACTGGGAAAACCGACGGACGAACGCCACATCCTGGTGACAAAAGACGGTGCCACCTACCAGTTTGGCATCGACTACATGCGCGACGTGTGGTACTCCACCTCCTACCTGCTGGATCGCAGGCAAAGCCTGAACGGCTGCGCCAAGGCCCGCTTTGAGAACTACAAGATGCAACCCGTTGACCTGGCTTTCCTGCCCGGATTCACCGGCACGGCGGAACAATATGGCATCAGTCCCGACCGCCGCACCCCGACGGGCATACGCGCGGCCATCATCCGCGAGAAAGGCACGAACGGTGAACGCGAAATGGCCTACTCGCTCTATCTGGCCGGCTTCGACGTGAAAGACGTGACCATGACCGACCTCGTCAGCGGACGCGAAACGCTGGAGGACGTGAACATGATTGTGTTCTGCGGCGGCTTCTCCAACTCCGACGTGCTGGGCTCGGCCAAGGGATGGGCAGGTGCTTTCCTCTTCAACCCCAAGGCCAAGGAAACCCTCGACAGGTTCTATGCACGCGAGGACACCCTTTCGCTGGGCGTGTGCAACGGCTGCCAGCTGATGATGGAACTGAACCTCATCAACCCGGAACTGCCACAACGGGGCCGTATGCTGCACAACGACTCGCGCAAGTTTGAGAGCCGCTTCCTGAGTGTCACCATCCCGACAAACCGGAGCGTGATGTTCGGTTCGCTCAGCGGCAGCAAGCTGGGCATCTGGGTGGCACACGGCGAAGGGAAATTTTCGTTGCCATGCGGTGAGGACAGCTACAACATCGTGGCCAAATACACCTATGACGAATACCCCGGCAACCCCAACGGCTCGGACTTCTCCACAGCAGCCGTGGCCAGTGCCGACGGTCGCCACCTGGCCATCATGCCTCACCTGGAACGTGCCATCTTCCCCTGGCAGAACGCCTGCTATCCGGCCGACCGCCGACACGACGAGGTGACACCGTGGATAGAAGCATTTGTCAACGCACGCAAATGGATTGAGGAAAAGACGCGATAACTTCTCTCATGAACATTTATCTTAAACTGTTCGAAATCTTCTTCAAGATAGGGGCATTCACCATCGGCGGCGGCTACGCCATGGTGCCCCTGATTGAAGACGAACTGATAGCGAAACGGAACTGGATAAGCAAAGACGACTTTATCGACCTGATTGCCATCTCACAATCCACACCCGGCATCTTTGCCGTCAACATCTCCATCTTCATCGGCTACCGCCTGCGGGGCGTGCGGGGAAGCATCGTGTCGGCATTGGGCACCATACTGCCTTCGTTTGTCATCATCCTGGCTGTGGCCGCCTTCTTCCGGAATTTCAAGGAAAACCATGTGGTGGAACGCATCTTCATGGGCATCCGTCCGGCTGTGGTGGCCTTGATAGCCGCCCCCACATTCCGCATGGCAAAGTCGGCCAAAGTCAACCGTTTCAACGTGTGGATTCCCGTGGTGTCGGCCTTGCTCATCTGGCTGCTGGGTTTCTCGCCCATCTGGATCATTGCGGCAGCCGGTACGGGCGGCTACATCTACGGCAGAATCAGGCACCGTGCAGAAACGCATTAATGCCCTCAGTCATCAACCGTTTTTCACCTCATCATGATTTACCTGCATCTGTTCTATACATTTTTCAAGATAGGCTTGTTCGGTTTCGGAGGCGGCTACGCCATGCTCTCCATGATCCAAGGCGAAGTGGTGACGCGCTACAAGTGGCTCACCCCGCAGGAGTTTACCGACATCGTGGCCATCAGCCAGATGACACCCGGCCCCATCGGCATCAATTCGGCTACCTACGTGGGCTACACCGCCACGGGCAGTGTGTGGGGGGCTGCCATCGCCACCATAGCCGTAGTACTCCCTTCGTTCATCCTGATGCTGACCATCAGCAGATTCTTCCTAAAATATCAGAAACACCCGGTGGTGGAAGCTGTCTTTGCCGGATTGCGTCCCGCCGTAGTAGGCCTGCTGGCCGCAGCAGCACTGGTGCTTATGAACGTGGAGAACTTCGGTTCGCCTACACAGGACACCTACACCTTCTGCATGAGCTGCCTTATCTTCCTCGCGACTTTCGTGGGCACGCGGTGGTTCAAGGTAAACCCTATCCTGATGATTGTGCTCTGCGGGGTGGCGGGATTATTGCTCTATTAAAGTTTTACCTTTTTTAATACCGACTTTGACTCGTTGTGCAAACGGTCCAACGCCGTGACCACGTAGCGATACCGGGTCTTTCCGTCCACATAGGGGAGCCGATGGAACGTGTTGCGTGTGACGGCCACGATGTGCGAAGGATCGTCAATGTCCACTTCTTCGTCGTCGGCAAAGCGGTAGACCACGTACTGCACGGCACGGTTCATTTCGTCCTTATACCTGGGAGGCTTCCAGAAAAGCAGGTAGCCGTCTTCCGTCCACACAGGTTTGAGCTTTCGCACTTTGCCGGGTGCCTCGTCGTCCATGAATTCGAACACGGGGGGCAGAGCCGGATATTTGTGATATTCGGCCATCAAGGCATCACGATATCTCCCCATGTTCTCCACCACGGCTGCGGCATACCACTGGCAACTGCCTCCGATGCTCTGAAAGGTGCGTTGCAACTGCATCTTGCGGGGAAGCTGGTTGATGCCGGGACGGTCGGGGTCGGCGTGCTGCACGGTATTCTCCACCGACTGTCCGATGAAAAGCGGACGGTTTTCGCCGTGCGTCGCCCACCAACGCACCAGGGTGGCGTAATCGGCAGCGGGATGCCCTACGTGCCAATAGATTTGCGGGATGTTGTAGTCAATCCACCCCTCGCGTGCCCACAGCAGGACATCGGCATAAAGGTCATCATAGTTCTGCAGGCCGTTGGTGCGGCTGCCCAAGGGGTCGCTGCTCTCGTTGCGGTAGATGCCGAAAGGGGACACACCGAATTTGACCCAAGGCTTGAGCTTGCGCACCGTGTCGTGCAACTGGCTGACAAGCAGGTTGACGTTATGCCTGCGCCAGTCGGCCTTGCTGGCAAAGCCCTGGCCGTAGCGGGCAAAACTGGCATCGTCGGGAAAGTCCTGCCCCTTGATGGGATAAGGGTAGAAATAGTCGTCCATGTGGATGGCATCCACGTCGTAACGCGACACGATGTCGGTCACCACCATACAAATGTGACGCCGGCTTTCGGGCAAGGCCGGGTCGAAATAGAGTTGATTACCATAAGTCAGGAACCATTCGGGATGGATGTAGTAGACGTGTCCCGGTGCCAGTTGGTTCTTGAGTGAGGTTTTCACACGGTAGGGATTAATCCAGGCATGAAACTCCATGCCGCGTTTGTGGCACTCGTCAATCATGAACTGCATAGGATCCCAATAGGGATCGGGCACTTGCCCCTGCACACCGGTGAGGAATCGGCTCCAAGGCTCCAGCAGTGAATCGTAGAGCGCATCGGCTTCAGGCCGTACCTGGAAGAGGATGGCGTTGATGCCTGCCTCGCGCAGGGAATTGATCTGTGCGATAAGTGTCTGCTGGATCTGGCCGGCAGACATACCGTTGAATTGCCCGTTGACCACCTGTATCCATGCACCGCGAAATTCGCGCTTGGGATAGCGGTCGGTAGTCAAAACTTGCGCCCGTGTCGCCGTCCATGCAGCCAGACACAGGCAGAAGAACAATAAAGAATGTTTTAATCTTGGTTTCATTTTCACTGCTAGTTTATAGTATAGAATTGTAGGGGACAAAGGAACATATTTATTTCCGGATGCGCAAGAAAGTGTGGCATTGCTTCGGGCATTCCCATACACCATTTTGGTCATGTGGGAAAATTTGCCTTATTTTGCGTTCCCAATCTACAATACATTCCTTATAAAACAACGTTTACAATGGCAGAGAACCATCCATCCATCCAAATAAAAGGTGCCCGCGTCAACAACCTGAAGAACATCGACGTGGAAATCCCCCGCAACCGGTTAGTGGTCATCACGGGACTATCCGGGTCTGGCAAGTCGTCACTGGCTTTCGACACCCTCTACGCCGAAGGCCAGCGCCGCTACGTGGAAAGCCTCAGCAGCTATGCACGCCAGTTCCTGGGACGCATGAGCAAACCCGAGTGCGACTTCATCAAAGGCATCCCGCCTGCCATTGCCATCGAGCAGAAAGTGACGAGCCGCAACCCGCGCTCCACCGTGGGTACTTCCACCGAGGTGTACGAATACCTGCGCCTGCTTTACGCCCGCATCGGACATACCTTCAGTCCCATAAGCGGACAGGAAGTGAAGAAGCACACGCCCGAAGACATTGTAAACTGCATGTTGGAGCATCCCGACGGGACACGCTTCACGGTGCTGACCCCCGTCTGCCCGCGTGAAGGACGCACGCTGGCCGAACAGCTGGACATCGACCTGAAGGAAGGTTTCACCAGGCTGGAGGTGAACGGACAGGCCGTGCGCATTGACGAATATCATCCGCAGGAGGAGGATATTACCTTCCTGATGGTGGACCGTCTGGCGGTGTCGCACGAACAGGATGTCATCAGCCGCCTCATCGACTCGGTCGAGACAGCCATGTACGAGGGCGACGGTGCCTGCCTGCTGCGCTTCTACCAGGCCGATGGAAGCACAAGCCTCTACCGCTTCAGCACAAAGTTCGAGGCAGACGGCATCAGCTTTGAGGAACCTACCGACCAGATGTTTTCTTTCAACTCCCCCATCGGTGCCTGCCCGGAGTGTGAAGGCTTCGGGCGTGTCATCGGCATCGACGAGCACCTGGTGGTGCCCAACCGCGCACTCTCGGTCTACGACGGTGCCGTGGTGTGCTGGCGCGGCGAAAAGATGGGGCAGTGGCGCGACATGGTGATTCACGGTGCCGAGAAAGCCGGCTTCCCCATCTTCACGCCCTACTACAAATTGACTGACGCACAACGCCGTATGCTGTGGGAAGGTACACCCTACTTCGAGGGAATCAACGCTTTCTTCCGCATGTTGCAGGAGAATCAGTATAAAATACAATACCGTGTCATGCTGGCCCGCTACCGGGGCAAGACGCTTTGTCCCCGCTGCCACGGCACACGGCTAAAACCCGAAGCAGACTACGTGAAGGTGGGAGGACGCAGCATCACGCAACTGGTGGACTTGCCCATCAGCGAACTGAAAGACTTCTTCGACCGGCTGGAACTGAACAGACACGATGCCGAAGTGGCCGCCCGCCTGCTGACGGAAATCCGCAGCCGACTGCAATTCCTGCTCGACGTGGGACTGGGGTACCTCACCTTGAACCGGCTGAGCAACTCACTCTCCGGCGGTGAAAGCCAACGCATCAACCTGGCCACATCGCTGGGAAGCAGCCTGGTGGGCAGCCTCTACATCCTGGACGAACCCAGCATCGGCCTGCACAGCCGCGACACGGGCAGGCTGATTAAAGTGTTGCGCCAGCTGCAAAAACTGGGCAACACGGTCGTGGTGGTGGAACATGACGAGGAAATCATCCGTGCAGCCGACTACATCATCGACATCGGTCCCAAAGCCGGACGTCTGGGCGGACAGGTGGTCTACCAGGGAGACATGAAAGACTTGAAGAAAGGCAGCGACAGCTATACCGTGCGCTACCTGCTGGGCGAAGAAACCATCCCCGTGCCCATGCACCGCCGCCCGTGGAACAATTACATCGAGATTAAAGGTGCCCGCGAGAACAACCTGAAAGGCATCGACGTGCGCTTTCCGCTGAACGTGATGACGGTGGTCACGGGTGTGAGCGGGTCGGGAAAGAGCACGCTGGTGCGCGACATCTTCTACCGTGCCCTGAAGCGTGAACTGGACGAATGTACCGAACGCCCCGGTGAGTTCGTAGCCATCGGCGGCAGCCTGCACGACCTGCGCAACGTGGAGTTCGTAGACCAGAACCCCATTGGAAAATCATCGCGCAGCAATCCCGTGACCTACATCAAGGCATACGACGAAATACGCAAGCTCTGGGCCGAACAACCTCTGGCCAAACAGATGGGCTACGGACCGGGCTACTTCAGCTTTAACAGCGAGGGAGGCCGCTGCGAAGAATGCAAGGGCGAAGGCACCGTCACCGTCGAAATGCAATTCATGGCCGACCTGGTACTGGAGTGCGAGTCTTGCCACGGCAAACGGTTCAAAAGCGACACGCTGGAAGTGAAGTTCCACGATGTCAACATCTACGACGTGCTGGAGATGACCGTCAACCAAGCCATCGAATTCTTCACCCAATACGGACAGACCAAGATATCCAAACGGCTGCGCCCCCTGCAAGACGTGGGACTGGGGTACATCAAGCTGGGGCAGTCTTCGTCCACCTTGTCCGGCGGCGAGAACCAACGGGTGAAACTGGCCTACTACCTCAGCCAGGAAAAGGCCGACCCTACCCTCTTCATCTTCGACGAACCGACCACGGGGCTACACTTCCACGACATCAGGAAGTTGCTCGAGGCTTTCGATGCCCTGATATGCCGGGGACACAGCATTGTCATCATCGAGCACAACCTGGACGTGGTGAAGTGTGCCGACCATGTCATCGACCTCGGTCCCGAAGGAGGTGACAAAGGCGGGTATGTGGTAGCGACCGGAACACCGGAAGAGGTGGCAGCGTGTGCAGCCAGCTACACGGGACAGTTCCTGCAAGAAAAGCTCAATCCTGCTCCATCCGTGCCCTGATGAAAGCCATTTTCAAGTTGGCTTCCTCCCGTTCTTTCTGAATCCGCGTGATAGAGCCGAGCACTTCCGACAATTCGTAGACGGCTACGGCCGCCTGCCGGTCGACCGGAAGCATACGGGTGGTATATGCCCGTTCTCCCCGATAGTCCACGCGGATGTCCTTGTCCTTGTTCAGGCGGATAAAGCCGATGACGCTGCCGTCCGCCCCCAACCTGTAATCGGCCTTTTCGATGTATTCGCCCAGGTTGGTGGTTTCGTAGCTGTCCGCCGAAGCGGGTGTCTCCGCAAAACTTCCGTCGGGTGCAGACACTTTCACGGCCACATGATGGATGGGGGTCTGCCCGCAATAGACAGAGGTCATGCTCATCTGCCCGCGTTCGTCCACCTGGAAGCGGAGGTAAGAACGGTGCAGGTTCTTCTCTATCACTTGCGAGGGATGCAGATAGTGCCCCACCACCTGATAAGCCGTGTCCTTCTCCAGCACAAAGGCCGACCTCATGGCTTCCAACGACTGCTGCCGCTGAGCGAGCAGACTGTCCAGGTAGGCCAACGTGTGCTCCTGTTCCTTCAGTTCCACTTCCTGCATCAGGCGGATGCCTTCGCGGCGTGCATCAAATGCCTTGGGATAGAGAATCCCGATACTGTCTATCTGCAACTTGGCTTCGTTGTAGTCGCCGCGCCCGTAAGCAGCCCGCGCCTGTTGCAACCTCTCGCCTGCCTTCTTTTCCACCTGCCGGCATGAAACCAATCCGCACAGGCACAACCCGAAGGCAAACAGTTTTGGGACGAACCGTAATAATAAATCGTACTGCATGGTCATTCTGTTTTTCAGTTGTGTGGACAAAAATAGAAAGAATATCCTTACCTTTGCACAATTCTGATAAATTTGCGACTTCACATGACAGAATTGACAACAGAAGAACTGAAGCAACACTTCAGCGACGACATATTCCGCCAAATCTCGGCAACAGCCGACCAGCTGGGACTGGAATGCTATGCGGTAGGGGGATATGTGCGCGACATTTTCCTGCAACGCCCTTCCAAAGACATCGACGTGGTGGTGGTAGGCAGCGGTATAGAAATGGCCAAGGCACTGGCCAGGCGGTTAGGACGGGGGGCACACGTCTCGGTGTTCAGGAACTTCGGTACCGCACAACTCAAGTTCCAGGGATTGGAGATAGAATTTGTCGGAGCCCGCAAGGAGTCGTACACGCACGATTCGCGCAAGCCCATCGTGGAAGACGGCACGCTGGAGGACGACCAGAATCGGCGCGACTTCACCATCAATGCCCTTGCCGTGTGCCTGAACCGGCAACGCTATGGCGAACTGGCAGACCCTTTCGACGGCATAAACGACCTGAAGGAACGCACCATCCGCACCCCGCTCGACCCGGATGTCACCTTCAACGACGATCCCCTGCGCATGATGCGCTGCATCCGGTTTGCCACCCAACTGAACTTCTACATCGACGACGAAACGTTCGAGTCGCTCTGCCGCAACAAAGGGCGCATCGGCATCATCTCCAAAGAACGCATCGCGGACGAACTGAACAAAATCATCCTCTCTCCCATCCCCTCGAAAGGCTTCATCGACCTGGAACGTTCGGGACTGCTGGAACTGATTTTCCCCGAACTGGCTGCCTTGCAGGGAGTGGAGGTGCGCAACGGAAGGGGGCACAAGGACAATTTCTACCACACCCTCGAAGTGCTGGACAACATCAGCAAACGGACAGACAACCTCTGGCTGCGCTGGGCGGCCCTCCTGCACGACATTGCCAAACCCGTCACCAAACGCTGGGAACCACGGGCAGGCTGGACGTTCCACAACCATAACTTCATCGGCGAGAAAATGGTATCGGACATCTTCCGCAAAATGAAGCTGCCGATGAACGAGAAGATGAAATACGTGCAGAAGCTGGTCGGGCTCCACATGCGTCCCATCGTCATAGCGGATGACGAGGTGACCGACTCTGCCGTCCGACGCCTGCTGTTCGAGGCGGGGGACGACATCGACGACCTCATGACCCTGTGCGAGGCCGACATCACCTCGAAAAACCAGGAACGGAAACAACGCTTCCTCAACAATTTCCAACTGGTGCGCCAGAAGCTGAAAGACCTGGAAGAACGCGACCGCATCCGCAACTTCCAGCCCCCTGTCAGCGGGGAGGAAATCATGAAAACCTTCGGTCTGCCTCCCTGCCCGCAGATCGGGAGCCTGAAGAACTCCATCAAAGACGCCATCCTGGACGGCGTAATCCCCAACGAGTACGAGGCTGCCCGCAGCTTCATGATGGAACGTGCGAAAAAGATGGGGCTGACCCCGGTGTGAACCCTGCGCGGGGTGCATTTGTACCTTTCTTCCACAGTACATAT
>CAYPUJ010000085.1:0-8685 GCA_964413805.1 uncultured Bacteroides sp.
TATGTGCTCAGTCCGGCATCAGTTGTTTTCCGGACGGAGTTTGCGCACCGTCACGGCGGTCTGCCACATTTCGCTTTCGCGCAGGGCTTTCAGTTCCTCGTTCAGCTTTTCGCGATAGTCGGGTTTGGAATTGCTGTCGATGGAGATTTGGGCTTCGTGGCCTTCCTTCACGCTCTGGTAGAGCTTCTGCATCACGGGCTTGATGGCATCGTGGAAGGGAGTCATCCAGTCGAGTGCACCGCGTTGTGCCGTGGTGGAGCAGTTGGCATACATCCAGTCCATGCCGTTCTTGGCGAAGAGAGGCATGAGCGATTGCGTCAGTTCTTCCACTGTTTCGTTGAAGGCTTCGGAAGGCGTGTGTCCGTTCTCGCGCAGCACCTCGTACTGTGCCAGCAGCAAGCCTTGGATGGCACCCATCAGCGAGCCGCGTTCGCCCGTGAGGTCGGAAGTGGCTTCGCGCTGGAAGGTCGTTTCAAACAGGTAGCCCGACCCGATGCCGATGCCCAGTGCCAGCGTGCGGTCCAGTGCCTTGCCCGTGGCATCCTGGTAGATGGCGTAGGACGAGTTCAGCCCGCGCCCTTCGAGGAACATGGTGCGGAGCGATGTGCCGGAACCCTTGGGAGCCACCATGATAACGTCGATGTCCCCGGGAGGAACCACGCCGGTGCGGTCGTTCCAGGTGATGGCAAAGCCGTGGGAGAAGTAGAGTGCCTTGCCTGTCGTGAGGTGGGGCTTGAGCGTGGGCCACACCGACATCACGGCTGCGTCGGAGAGCAGGCACATCACGATGCTGCCCTTTTCAGCCGCTTCTTCGATGCCGAACAGGGTTTCGCCGGGCACCCAACCGTCGGCCACGGCCTTTTCGTAGGTCTTGCCGGGACGTTGGCCGACAATGACGTTGAAGCCGTTGTCGCGCAGGTTGCAGGCCTGTCCGGGACCCTGCACGCCGTAGCCGATGACGGCAATGGTTTCGTCTTTCAAGATTTCGCGTGCTTTTTCAAGCGGAAATTCCTCGCGGGTCATTACGTTCTCGATGACACCGCCAAAGTTCAGTTTTGCCATTTTGGTTCTCTTTTAATGGTTTATAGATAATTGGTAAGTAAATTATTCAGGTCGTATGTCTGCAAAGGTCAGCCTGGCGCGGCAGACCGTCTCTCTTCCGTTCTTCTTTATCTCCACGGCGTATGTGCCGCCGCCCGCATCGTCCATGTAAAAGGAGAGCGTGTCGTCGTAGTGGCTTTCGGCCACGTAAGCCATCTCGAAGCGGCGGATGCGCTTCTCGCGGTGCATGGACAGGGGGAAGAGGTCGAGGATGTGCTCCACGTAGCGGATGCTGTTGACGTGTCCGTTCATGTCGATGTCGCTGTAGCGTGCCTTCAGACTGTGGACGGGCGTGGTGGCCGCCACCTTGATGTGCGAAGGTTTGCCGATGGGGCAAGGCTCGTCGCACACATAGCCGGTGATGCCGCCCCCGTTGACGCTGAGCAGGTCGATGGGCCTGCGGGTGTGCAGGTTTATCATGGCCCAGACCGAACGGGCGTAGCCGATGATGCGCCCGTCTTTGTCGGCCAGCGAGAAGTTGCGGTCGGTAAAGAGGCGGTAGACATTCTCCACCCATGTGCGTATTGTGAACGCTTCGTGACAGCAAGGCAGGGCGTCCAGCTCGATGGCCAGGCGCGAGAGCACCCAAGTGCAGTCCTCCTCGTTGAGGTCTGCCAGCCCGAATCCGCGCTCGTTGGCGTGGAAGCCTGCGCAGTCCAGCATACGGTTGCTCAGCACGCCCAAGGTGAGGCGGCCTGCGAAGTCCACGTGGGAGGGGTCGGCCACGAAACGGTAAACACCTGCTTTGTCGGGGTGGTCGCTCATTGTCCGGGCAGTTGTTGTTTACGCTTCAGGTACTTTGCCTCGCGGTCGGCCAGGTACTCGTTAACGCGCTCGATGCAGCTGGTGGTGATGGCCACCCGTCCCGAGCGGACAAACTGGAGCACGCAGCCCAGGTTGCGGAGCTCTTCGTACAGGTCGGTGATTTCGTCGCTCATGCCGTTCTTCTCGACGATGGAGAACACGGCATTCACCTCCACGATGCGGGCGCCATGCTTGCGGATGACCTTCGACACTTCCGGCTTCCCCTCCAGCACGGGGGTCACAATCTTGTAGAGGGCAATCTCGTGCTGGTAGATTTCCTTGTCGGTGAAGTAGTGCGCCTGCAACACGTCTATCTTCTTGGAGATTTGCTTCACTACCTTCTCGATGGTGTCCTTGTCCGTCCAGGCCGTGATGGTGTACTTGTGTACCCCCTTGATGGACGAGGCCGACACATTAAGGCTTTCGATGTTGATTTGCCGGCGGGTGAACACGGCGGTCACCTGGTTGAGCAGGCCGGCAAAGTTCTCAGAGTGAACAATGATGGTATATAATGTTTTGTCCATAACGCAATGCTATTCTTCGTTCTTCGTTCTTCATTCTTCGTTCCCTCAGCATTCCAGCAGCATCTGGTTCACCGAGCCGCCGGGAGGTGTCATGGGCAGCACGTTCCCCTCTTCCACGACGCAGGCTTCGAGCAGGAAAGGCCCGTCGGTGGACAGCATCTCTCCGATGGCCTGCTGCAGGCTTTCGTGGTCGAACACACGGGCGGAAGCGATGCCGTAGGCAGCGGCTATCTGCATGTAGTCCGGGTTGAGCATGGGGGTGAACGAGTAGCGGCGGTTGAAGAACATGGCCTGCCATTGCCGCACGTTCCCCAGGAAGTTGTTGTTGAGCAGAATCATCTTCACCGGTGCCTTCTGCTCCATGACGGTGCCCAGTTCCTGCAGGTTCATCTGCAGGCCGCCGTCGCCCATGAAGACGCAGACGGTGCGGTCGGGGCGGCCGAAGGTGGCGCCGATGGCTGCGGGCAGCCCGAATCCCATGGTGCCCAGTCCGCCCGAGGTGACAATGCTGCGTTCGCGGGTGAACCTGAAGTAGCGGGCAGCCATCATCTGGTTCTGTCCCACGTCGGTGACGAGGATGGCCTCGTGGCGGGTGGCATCGCTTACGGCACGCACCACCTCGCCCATGTTCAGCCGGTTGCCCTGCGGGTGGAGTTCGGGGCGGATGACCTTTTCGAGTTCCACCTGTTCGTAGGGGCGGAAGCTCTCTATCCACTCGTCGTGCTTTGCCGGTTTCAGCAGGCGGGTCACGGCGGCCAGCGTCTCCTTGCAGTTGCCCAGGACAGCCACGTCGGTCTTGACGTTCTTGTCTATCTCTGCCGGGTCGATGTCGAAGTGAATCACCTTGGCCTGCTTGGCGTAGGTCGCGAGGTTGCCCGTGACGCGGTCGTCAAAGCGCATACCCACGGCAATGAGCACGTCGCACTTGTTGGTGTTGATGTTGGGTCCCAGGTTGCCGTGCATCCCCAGCATTCCCACGTTGAGCGGGTGGTCGGAGGGGAGGGCAGAGAGTCCCAGCAGGGTGCGCCCGGTGGGCAGTCCTGCCTTCTCGATGAACTCGCGCAGTTCGCGCTGCGCATGTCCCAGTTCCACTCCCTGGCCGGCAAGCACCAGCGGGCGTTCGGCTCCGTTGATGAGGTCGGCAGCCTGTTGCACACTGTCTGGGTCAGGGTCGGGCACGGCAACGTAGCTGCGTATGTAGTCCAGCTTCATGGGCTTGTAGTCCGTCTTTTCGGTCTGTGCATTCTTGGCGAAGTCCAGCACGACGGGACCGGGCCTTCCGCTTCCGGCTATGTAGAAGGCACGTGCCACGGCCCAGGCCACGTCTTCCGCGCGGCGGATCTGGTAGCTCCACTTCGAGATGGGTTGGGTGATGCCCACCAGGTCTACTTCCTGGAAGGCATCGGTGCCGAGGAAGCCCGTGCCCACCTGTCCGGCAATGACCACGATGGGCGTACTGTCTATCATGGCGTCGGCAATGCCCGTGATGGTGTTGGTGGCCCCCGGCCCGCTGGTCACGAGGCAGACCCCGATCTGCCCCGACACCCTTGCATAGCCTTGTGCCGCGTGGGTGGCTCCCTGTTCGTGGCGCACGAGGATGTGGTTCAGCGATGCGCGGTGATCGTACAATGCATCGAAGACCGGCATGATGCTTCCCCCCGGATAGCCGAAGATGGTGTTGACCCCTTGGTGCTCCAGCGAGCGCATCAGGGCTTCGGCTCCTGTGATGAATGTCTGTTGTTTCATGCGTTGTTCCTTTATTGCGGTTGAGTTGTCTTTCTTATACCTTATATATAGAGTGATAATGCCGTCAGATGATTCTCACTCCCCCCTTGTCTGCCGAGCTGACCATGTTGGCGTAGGCACGCAATGCCTTCGACACTTCGCGTTGGCGGGTGAGGGGGCGTTGGGGACGTGCGGCCAGTTCCTCGTCGGTGAGGCGGACGTTGATGGTGCGGGCAGGGATGTCTATCTCGATGATGTCGCCGTCCTGCAGCTTGCCGATGTTGCCGCCTGCCGCCGCTTCGGGCGAGACGTGGCCGATGCTCAGCCCGGAAGTTCCGCCGCTGAAGCGTCCGTCGGTGACGAGGGCACACTCCTTGCCCAGGTGGCGCGACTTGATGTAGGAAGTGGGGTAGAGCATCTCCTGCATCCCCGGTCCGCCCTTGGGGCCTTCGTGGGTGATGACCACCACGTCGCCGCTCTGCACCTTTCCGCCCAGTATGCCTTCGCAGGCCGCTTCCTGCGAGTCGAACACCCTGGCCGGTCCGGTGAACCGCCAGATGCTTTCGTCCACGCCCGCCGTCTTCACCACGCAGCCGTCCAGGGCGATGTTGCCCTTGAGCACGGCCAGTCCGCCGTCCTTGCTGTAGGCGTGCGCCAGGTCGCGGATGCAGCCGTTGGCGCGGTCGGTGTCCGGCTCCCCGTAGTAAGCGTTCTGCGAACCAAGCACGAGGTTGAACTTGCCGCCCGGTGCGCTGGCGTACTTCTTCAGTGCCTCCTGGCAGACGTTGGGACTGGTGATGCAGTAGCGGTCGATGGCTTCGGCCAGGGTCATGCCGTCCACGCGCTGCACGCCGGTGTCCACCAGCCCGCCTTTGGCCAGTTCGCCCATGATGGCGATGATGCCGCCCGCACGGTTCACGTCCTGCACGTGGAACAGCTGTGTGTTGGGTGCCACCTTGCAGAGGCAGGGGGTGCGGCGGGAGAGGCGGTCGATGTCGTCCATGCAGAAGTCGGCTCCGGCCTCGTGGGCGATGGCAAGGAGGTGGAGCACGGTGTTGGTGGAGCCGCCCATGGCGATGTCCAGGGTCATGGCGTTAAGGAAGGCCTGGCGGGTGGCGATGCTGCGGGGCAGGACGCTCTCGTCGCCCTCCTCGTAGTACTTGCGGGCGTTCTCCACAATCAGGTGTGCCGCGTCGCGGAAGAGTGCCTTGCGGTTCTCGTGGGTGGCCACGATGGTACCGTTGCCGGGCAGTGCCAGCCCGATGGCTTCGTTGAGGCAGTTCATGGAGTTGGCCGTGAACATGCCCGAACAGCAGCCGCAGGTGGGGCAGGCATGACGCTCGATCTCCGCCACGTCTTCGTCGCTCACCGTGGTGTCGGCCGACTGTATCATGGCATCTATCAGGTCGAGGTGCCGCCCGTTCCATTCGCCCGCTTCCATGGGGCCTCCCGACACGAAGACGGTGGGGATGTTGAGCCGCATGGCTGCCATCAGCATCCCCGGCGTGATCTTGTCGCAGTTGCTGATGCACACCATCGCATCGGCCTTGTGGGCATTGACCATGTACTCCACGCTGTCCGCTATGAGGTCGCGCGAGGGCAGCGAGTAGAGCATCCCGTCGTGCCCCATGGCGATGCCGTCGTCGATGGCGATGGTGTTGAACTCGGCTGCAAAGCAACCCAGCTTCTCGATTTCCTGCTTCACGTACTGTCCCACCTCGTGCAGGTGCACATGCCCCGGCACGAACTGTGTGAACGAGTTCACGATGGCAATGATGGGTTTCCCCATCTGTTCTCTTTTCATTCCGTTGGCCGTCCAGAGGGCACGTGCGCCGGCCATGCGGCGGCCCTGGGTGCTGGACGAACTGCGTAACTGGTGTTTCATATCGTTCTTCTTTTGTTTCCTTCTGCAAGTCAAAGAGCCTTTCCCACTGCGGTGAGAAAGGCTCTTGTCATTGAATATCGTTGCTACAGACTTCCGTCATCTGCAGGCAGGTGCAAACCTTTCTCCCGTTCCGTGGCTGACGACCACGACGATGACCGGTTGCAGGACTGCCGGAAGAAGGGAAGAGTGTATCGCGTTCATTGCATACCTGTTTTTGATTAGTGCGCTGCAAAGGTACAGGCTTTTTCGTAAACTCCAAACGAACTAACGGGAAAAATGAGGCAAAACCGAATAATCGTAAGATAAAAGCCCCGGAAACTCCGATTTTATCACTCCTTCCGCCCCGCACCGCCCCCGCAGCCCTCCGCTCCCCGCCGGAAGAAACCCGGAAATCCGCTCCCCGCGTTCGCCCGCGCCCGAAAAAGTACTATCTTTGCCCGCGCATAACCGAATACGTAACAACAAACAACAGCAATTATGGAAACAGAAAACCGATTCTTGTCCGTCGCCTACAGGATGTACACCATCGAAGACGGCGAAAGCGAACTCATGGAGGAAGCCACTCCGCAGGCTCCCTTCCAATTCATCTCAGGGCTGGCACTGACGCTGGATGCCTTCGAGCGGCAACTGGCCGGACTGGCCGTGGGCGATGCCTTCGATTTCACCATCCCCATGACGGAAGCCTACGGCGAGTACAACGACGACCACGTGTACGACCTGCCCAAAGACGTGTTCTGCATCGACGGGAAGTTCGACAGCACCCGCGTGGTGAAGGATGCCGTCCTGCCCATGCGCACGGGCGACGGGCGTGTGGTGAACGGCACCGTGGCAGAGGTGCTGGACGACGTAGTGGTGATGGACTTCAACCACCCGCTGGCCGGGTGCGACCTGCACTTTGTGGGCCGTGTGCTCGAAAGCCGCCCCGCCACCGCCGAGGAACTCACCAGCGCGGCCAACGCCCTTTCCCACTCGTGCGGATGCGGCGGCTGTGGGGGTGACTGCGGCGACGGAGGTTGCGGCGGAGGATGCTGCGGCGGTTGCTGACGGGCAGGCTCAGTGCTTGCCCGTCATGATGTCGAGCACCAGCCGGTCGGTCTCGTTCATGCCCTCGGTGCCGATGCGCGTAAGGTTGCGGATGGTCTGGTCCACGTCGCGGTCGATGATGCCCTCCACCGGGGTGACGCAGCGGTTCTCCATGGCCATGATGGCCGAGAGCACGGCGGTCGATACGCCGGTGGTCACCTTGAGCGCACAACTGGGCTTGGCTCCGTCGCAGATCATGCCCGTCAGGTTGGCCACCATGTTCTGCACGGCGGCGGCCACCTGCCCGTAGGTGCCGCCCATCAGCCAGGTGATGCCGCAACTGGAGCCGGTGGCCGCCACCACGCAGCCGCACAGGGCAGACAGCCGTCCCAGGCTCTGCTTGATGTAGATGACGGTGAGGTGGCTCAGCATGAGGGCGCGGGTCAGTTCCTCTTCCGACTTGCCGTTCTCTTCGGCGAAGACCACGACGGGCAGCGTGGCCGAGATGCCCTGGTTGCCGCTGCCCGAATTGCTCATCACCGGAATCATGGCGCCGGCCATACGCGCGTCGCAGGCCCCGGACGTATAGGACAGGATGTGCGAGAACACGCTGTCGCCCATGATGCGGTGCTCGTAGTTGCCGCGCAGCATCTTGCCCAGCCCGTGGCCGTAGTCGCTGCGGAAGGAGCGTTCGGCTGCCTCCTTGTTGATGCGGGCGGTGTCGAGGATGAAGCTGATTTCGTCCAGGGGGGCGGTCATGGCGAAGTCATACACCTTGCGCAGGCTGAGCACGGGGGCGTCGGCCTCGGCCTCGTCCGCCGCGTCGGTGCGGCAGTCCAGCAGCACGTCGCCGTTGTGTTCGATGTAGACGAAGTGCGTGTGCCCGCCTGCGATGACCGCCGTTGCCCGGTCTTCTCCCGCCCGGCAGCACACCTCGATGTAGAGCTTCTCGCGTATGTCTTTCTTCAGGCTGATGCCGATGCGCTTCTCGGCAATGAAGCGTTTGCCGGCCTCCACCGCTTCCGGGGTGGAGTCTTTCAGCACCTCCAGTTCGTAGGCCGGTTTGCCCACCAGGGCACCCAGCGCGATGGCGATGGGCAGGCCGATCATGCCCGTGCCGGGAATGCCCACCCCCATTGCGTTCTTCAGGATGTTGGCACTGAGGCTGGCCTCCACCTTTTCGGGCTGTGTGCCCAGCACTTCCGTAGCCTTGGCCACGCAGAGGGCCACGGCAATGGGTTCGGTACACCCGATGGCGGGCACCACTTCCCGCTTCACCAGTTCGATTATCTTCTGTCGTTCAGTAGGGTTTAACATCGTTGCTTTCTTTTGAAATGTTTATCTGTGTTTCGCCTTCGCGGGGCGGGGCCGATGCCCGTCCCCGTGCGTTGCACCCCGCAAAGGTACGACAAAAAAGCGAAACACGGCCGAAGCCCGCCGTCCATAAGTTTCAAAAAAAGCACCGTCCGCCCCTTGCCCTTTCGGGGAAAAGCATTATCTTCGCCCGGGAAGGCGACAACGACCCTTAGGGAGTCGTTAATGCAACCCTTAGGGAGTCGTTGATGCGACCCTTAGGGAGTCGTTAATGCAACCCTTAGGGAGTCGTCGATGCAACCCTTAGGG
>CAYPUJ010000085.1:8785-11639 GCA_964413805.1 uncultured Bacteroides sp.
GCAACCCTTAGGGGGTCGTTGAAGCAACCCGCGAGTGACCCATAACAGAATATTAACCTATTAAAATCAAAGAACCATGATGGAGTTTGAAATCAAGTCGAAAACACAGACCCTCGGCAGCCGCCAGGGACAGACGGTGTACTACGCCCAGTTGAAATCCCAGCAGAAGCTGACCACCAAGATGCTCATCGACCGCATTGTGCGCGAATCCTCCCTGTCGGAAGGCGACGTGCGCAACGCCCTTGTCAGCCTGTCGAACGTGGTGTGCGAAGCCCTGCAGATGGGCATGAGTGTGGACCTTGCCGAGCTTGGCTCGCTGAAGGTGTCCGTCTCCTCCAAGATGATGGACTCGCCCGAGGAAGTCACCGTGGCCAATGCACTGAACACCCCGAAGATTGTCTTCACCCCCAAGCAGTCGATGCGCGACGCTGCCAAGTCGGTGGAGCTGAGCATCGACCGCAGCACCGTCACCGCCACCTCTTCGGGCAACACCTCGGGCAGTGGCAGCACGTCGGGCGACGGCAGCGACATGGGCTGAGCCGGAGGCCGGAGGCCGGAAGCGGCAGGCCGCATCCCATCGTTCCGCCTGCCCTTGCGAACCGGACGCAGGGGCAGGCGGTTTTTCTTTCCGCAAAAAGGCACGGGCGCGAAAATACCGGGGGAATCGTGCCGTCTATCTCGAAAAAGAAACGTACATTTGCACGCACTTAGCACATTTCTTACCCTATAAACAAGCAAATTATGAGCATTAAACGTTTCATTCCGGGCTTTCTGCTGGCGGTCGCGCTGGCCTCCTGCATCCAGGACGAAGCCCTCAACAAGGAAGCTGCCATTGATGCCTGCACGGGCACAGACGTGCAGTTCACCAGTGCGTACAGCGACAACGGCGGATTCTACGTCTACGTCAACCGTGGAGCCGACCTCAGCAGCCAGACACTGACCTTCACCGTCCCCGACGGGGCCACCATCGCCACCGCCGACACGGGCGCGGGCGACACCGCCTTCACCCGCAACGACGACGGCACCTACACCGCCACCCTCGACTTCGACAACGACAGCCATGCCCGCCTCCTGACCGTGACCTCGGAAGACGGAGCCAACCGCGCCACCTACGTCATCGAAATCGTGCAGATGGAGCTTCCCACCTACTACCACTTCGAGGACTTGCAGACGAGCGACCCCTACCACGTCCTGATGGACATGGAGACGGCCATCACTTCCGACGGAATGCAGCGCGTCCTGCTGTGGAGCAGCGGCAACCCGGGCTTCGAACTGACCCGCGAGGCCAGTACGCCCGAAGACTATCCCACGGTGCGCGTCGCCGGCGGCTGGGCGGGCTACTGCGCCAAGCTCGAGACCCGCGACACGGGTGCGTTCGGCGCGATGGTGGGCATGTACATTGCGGCAGGCAACCTCTTTATCGGCTCGTTCGACCTGACCAATGCGCTCAACGACGCACTGGGGTCTACCAAGTTCGGCGTGCAGTTCTACGAGGAGCCGGTCAGCCTGCGCGGTTATTACAAATACAAGCGGGGCGAGGTCTACACCGAGAGCGGCAAGGAGGTGGAAGGCAAGCAGGACAGTTTCCACATCTATGCCATGCTGTATGAGGCCGACGACTCCTCCTTCATGCTGAACGGGGCGAACGGGCTGACCGACTCGAGCATCGTGCTGCTGGCCCAGCTGGACGAGGCCGATGCCCTGGAGGCCGACGAGTGGACCGAGTTCGAAATCTCCTTCGAGCCGGCGAACAACAAGACCGTCGATGCGCAGCGGCTGAGCGAGGGAAAGTACAAGCTGGGCATCGTCTTCACGTCCAGCCGCGACGGGGGCAACTTCAACGGAGCCGTGGGAAGCACGCTCTGGGTGGACGAAGTGGAACTGACGTGCAAATAAACGAACACGAACGAGTATAAACCAACGATTACGATGAAGAAAACATTTCGCATACTGCTGGCCGCCGCCTTCACGACCCTGGCGGCCACCGGCCTCCGGGCCCAGCAAGAGAGAACACCGCAAATCATACAGTCCTACCTGCACGGTTGGGAGTACAGCCTGAAGGCGGGCATCAGCATCGGCGGCACCACGCCCCTGCCCCTGCCCGAGGAGATCCGCTCCATCAACAGCTACCGCCCCGGCGGCGTGGCCCTCTCCATCGAAGGCAACACCACCAAGTGGCTGGACGCGGCCAAGAAGTGGGGACTGACCCTGGGCGTGCGGCTGGACAGCCGGAAGATGTCTACCGACGCCGCCGTGAAGAACTACAGCATGGAAATCATCAGCGCCTCCAGCGGCGGTTCGCTGGAAGGCCTGTGGACGGGCAACGTCAAGACCAAGGTGAACAACTCCTACATCACCGTGCCCCTCCTGGCCAACTACCGCATCAGCAGCCGCTGGAAGCTGTTGCTCGGCCCGTACTTCTCCTACCTGATTGACGGGGCCTTCTCGGGCAGCGTGTACGAGGGACACCTGCGCACCCCCGACGCCACGGGGACGCGCATCGACTTCACGGGTACGAGCGTGGCCACCTACGACTTCTCCGACGACCTGCGCAAGTTCCAGTGGGGGTTGCAGCTGGGCGGTGAGTGGAGGGCCTTCAAGCACCTCAACGTCTTTGCCGACCTGACCTGGGGGATGAACGACATCTTCTGCAAGGACTTCGAGACCATCACCTTCTCCATGTATCCCGTCTACCTGAACGTGGGGTTCGGTTACGCCTTCTGAGCAAGGAACGCAGCATGAAACGGAACGGCCGGTGCGGATGTCCGCACCGGCCGTTTTCCGTTCCGTGCCGCAGGATGCCGTGTCCCGGCGCGGGGGTCAGAGCTTGCCCACCAGGTCGATGCCCGGCTTC
>CAYPUJ010000086.1:0-11313 GCA_964413805.1 uncultured Bacteroides sp.
GTGAAAGGAGGGGAATGGAAAGGGGCATGAAGAAAGGAATGGAATTGGGCATGGCGCAGGGCATAGAGAAAGGCATCGCGCAGGGCATGGAAAAAGGCATGGCACAAGGCCGGAAAGAAAGCGCGATGACCATCGCCCGTCAGATGAAGTCCGACGGGGTAAGTGCCGCCCTCATTGCCCAATATACAGGGCTGGCTGCCGAAGACATCGAGAAGCTGTAAAGACTGAAAGGATACCGCAGCACCCGGTTGCGTCTGTCGCGCACGGCACCTGCGGCATTTCTCCGTACAAGACCGTATCTGCAGAAAGATACCACCGTACACAGGAAACACGTACCAGTACACAGGCATGGGGATTACCGGATGGGCGCATCGGTAATCCCCCGCCGTTCTTTTTCATTTAACTAATCCAAAACGACTTATGGACAAGAAAATCACCGTCCTGCACATCGCCGAATGTGCGGGAGGGGTGGAGCGTTATCTCCGGATGCTGCTGCCGCGTCTGAAGGAGAGGGGCTTCCGCCAGTTCTTCATCTGCTCCTTCAACTATGACCCCGCAATCTACCGGGACATGGTGGACGGCGTGGAGCAGGCGGACCTGCGGCAGACGTTCTCACCCTTCCAGATCATCAGGAGGACCCGTTCCATCCGGGAAAGCATCCGGAGAATCCGTCCCGACATCGTGTATTGCCACAGCAGCTTTGCCGGAGGCCTGGGCAGGCTGGCCGCGCGGGGACTGCCGTGCAAGGTGGTGTACAATCCCCACGGCTGGGCGTTCAACATGCAGGGCCCGGCACTGAAACGCCGGGCGTACCGGCTGGCGGAACGAATGCTGGCCCGGTACACGACAAGAATCATTGCCATTTCCTTCTTCGAGAAGCTGAGCGCCGTGGAGAACAGGATAGCCGGGTCTGAAAAGATAAAGGTAATCTTCAACGGGATAGACATCGCCGGGACAAGCGGCGGACTGTGCGGCGGCGACCGGCTGAGGCAGGAACTGGGCATACCCGCCGACGCCTACGTGATAGGCATGGTGGGGCGGATTTCCCCGCAGAAGGCGCCGGACGTTTTCGTCAGGGCCGCCGCGCTGGTGAAACGGCGGATCGGGAACGCGCGGTTTGTCATCGTGGGCGACGGCGACGGACGGGGCATGGTCGAAAGACTCATCGCGGCCGAAGGACTGGAGGACTGTGTCACCATCACCGGCTGGACCGACCGTCCGTGGCGGTATGCCGGGATTTTCGACCAGGCCTGCCTGCTTTCCCGCTGGGAGGGGTTCGGGCTTGTGCTTGCCGAATACATGGCCTTGGGGAAACCTGTGGTGGCCACCGAAGTGGATGCCATACCGGACCTGGTGATTGACGGCATCAACGGCATCCTTGTCCCCAGGGACGATGCGGAGAAGGCGGCGGAGGCCATGCTGAGGCTTCACGACGACCCCGCCCTGTGCCGGGAGCTTGTCCGGGCGGGCAGGGAACGGGTCGCCGTCCTGTACGACATAGACCGGGTAGCTGCGGAGCACGAAAGCCTGTTTGTTAACATTTGTAAACGGGGGGGGGTAAAACGTAGCCCCGGACTCACCCTGCAGACCGCCTTCCGCAACGGGGAAAGGAGGGCGGCATGAAGATACTGCACGTAGCCGAACCGTTTGCGACCGGCGTGTTAAGTTTCCTCATAGACATCACAAAACGGCAAGTAGAGGAACATGAAGTCTACATTGCATACGGAATACGCCCGATGACCCCTCCCGACGTGGAGAGCCTGTTCGACAGACGTGTCCGCCTGATTAAGGTTGACAGCTTCAGGGGCGCGTTGGGCACGGTCGTCAACCCGAAAGCCTACCGGGATGTACGCAGGATTTACAACCGGGTCAGGCCGGACATCGTGCACCTGCATTCTTCCGCTTCGGGATTCGTCGGGCGTTGGGCTGTACCCTGTGGCAGAGCCAAAGTTTTCTATACGCCCCACGGGTTCTCATTCCTGATGCGGGACTGCCCTGCCCTGAAGCGGAAAGCCTTCTGGCTGCTGGAATACATATCCGCCAGGCGGAAGTCCAGAATCATCGCCTGCAGCGAAGGGGAATACAGGGAGGCATTGGGACTGTCCGGAAACAGCACGTATGTGAACAACGGCATCAACCTGGAAGAACTGGAGCCTTTCGTCGCAAGAACTTCCGCGACGACGTTCCACAGCCCGGTAACCGTCTGCACATGCGGCCGGATATTGCATTAGAAGAATCCCTCCCTGTTTGACCGGATAGCCCGGTTGCTGCCGGACATCCGTTTCGTGTGGATAGGAGAAGGTGAACTCAGATCGGAACTGACAGCCCCCAACATCGAAGTCACCGGGTGGGTTTCCCGCAGCAAGGCGCTGGAGATTGTCAGTTCTTCCGACTTCTTCGTCCTGCCGTCCCTGTGGGAAGGGCTTCCCATTTCCCTGCTCGAAGCCATGTACCTGAAAAAGATTTGCCTGGTGAGCGACGTGACAGGCAACCGGGATGTTATCCGCACCGGCGAGAACGGATTCATCTGTAACGGGGCGGAAGAGTATGCATCGGTTATCAGGCATGTGATAGAAGGGGAAACAGACGGTTCAGGCATGGCAGAACAGGCTTCGAAAGACGTTGGGGAAAACTACAATTCCGCGACAATGGCAAGCAAATACTCGGAAATCTATCGTCAACCGTTCAAATAACTTATCATCATGAACTATTTCATCACCGGCGGCACCGGTTTTATCGGTGCCCATCTCACTAAATTACTGAAAGAAGTACACCCCGAAGCAACAATCTATAACCTGGACATCGTGGAACCGGGCACCCCGCTCCCTGCCGTGAAAGGGCATTACCATTCTCCATTAAAGAAAGGAGAAACCCTGCCGTCCCGGTTCATTTATTGCGATGTGCGCAATCCCATAGAACCGGATGTGCCCGTGTCGGCAGAGGATGTCATCTTCAACTTCGCCGCCGTGCACCGCACGCCGGGGCATCCCGACCGTGAGTATTTCGAGACGAACATCCGGGGAGCCGAGAACGTCTGTGCCTTTGCCGAAAAGCACGGCATCCGGAAGATGGTGTTCACCAGTTCCATCGCGCCCTACGGTGCGGCGGAGGAACTGAAGGAGGAAACGACGTTGCCCACGCCGAACACGCCTTACGGCATCTCCAAGCTGGTGGCCGAGGAAATACACCGGATCTGGCAGGCGAAGGATGCGGCAAACCGGCAGCTGACCATCGTCCGTCCCGGCGTGGTGTTCGGCAAGGGGGAGAACGGGAACTTCACCCGCCTGTACTGGGGCATCCGCAAGCATACATTCGCCTATCCGGGACGCAAGGACACCATCAAGGCCTGCATCTACGTGAAGGAACTGGTGCGCTTCATGCTCCACCGCCTGGAGCACCACGGGCAGGGCGTTGAGTTGTACAACTGCTGCTACGAACCTGCCTACACCATTGAGCACATCGTGCAGGCAATGAAGAAAGTGACAAGCCTGACGCAGTCCGTACCCTACATCCCCAATGCACTGATCATGCCTGCTGCATACGCAGCCCAATGCCTGGGCAGCCCGATGGGCATCTGCCCCGCACGGGTGAGGAAACTGCAAATCTCCACGAACATCTGCGGGAAGAAGCTGGCCGCTTCGGGCTATCCTTTCCACTACACGTTTGAAGAAGCCCTTGCCGACTGGTTCGCCGACAACGACCGTACAGGTCTGGAGTGAATGTCGTGACATGGCTGCAACCCCGTGGGTCGTCTTAACGGGTCACTCGTGTGTCGTCTTGACGAGTGCCTAAGGGTTATCTTTGCGAGTGCCTAAGGGTTGTCTTTGCGAGTGCTTAAGGGTCGTCTTAACGAGTGCCTAAGGGTTGTCTTTGCGAGTGCCTAAGGGTCGTCTTGACGAGTGCCTAAGGGTCGTCTTGACGAGTGCCTAAGGGTTGTATTGACGGGTCCCCGTAGGTCATTCCGGCAGGTCACTCGGGCAGATCTGACGCATTACTAAAACATCGACATAAAGAGCCGCTGATATTAATTTTGTGACCCATGCATGACCCGTTCCGGCGATCCATGCATGACCCGTTTTTCGATCTATGCATGGGTCGTCGCGGTGCTCCGTGCATGGGGCAGGACGGAACATTACCAAGGGCATTAACATTCAGAGTCCCGGGCATTCAGACACATCGCGCCGTACCATCCCGGCCGCACACCAACGCTTCAAACGCATTCAAACAAGGATAATGAAAAAGACAACGCTGATTCTGATTGTTGCCGCCGCTCTTCTGGTCGCCGGCAAGACATACGCGCAGTTCTCCTACGGCACCACCGGCCTCCTCAACATGCCGACCGCCGACATGCAGCGCGACAAGACGTTCATGGCCGGTGCCAACTGGCTGGACAGCCACGGCACGGTCCCCCGCTGGTGGTACGACACGTGGAACTATTACATCAACGTCACCATCTTCCCCTGGCTGGAGGTGGGCTACCTGTGCACCGGACACAAGGCCGTGCCCACGGACTACGGCAACCGTTCCGGCTATTGGGTTGCGTCCACCTACGGGCGGTTCATCAACCAGGACCGTTCGTTCCATTTCCGCCTGCGTGCCTGGAAGGAGGGCTGGTGGAAACCGTGGACCCCGCAGATAGTCCTCGGGGCCAACGATGCCGTCGGTGACTCGTGGAACGGCGGCTCCCTGTCCTATCCGTCCGAAACGACCTACGGCAACGGCTTCTGGCACCGCTACTACCTCGCCTTCACCAGACACTTCACATTCAAAGGCATCGGAACGCTGGGCGCACACCTCTCGTGGATATACAGCCGGCGTTTCGACAACGGCCTGAACGACCCTGCCGCAGGCGTCAACTTCCGGTTCCGGCTGGAGGACGACGGCAACTTCTGGCGCAAGGCACTGAACGGGCTGGACCTGATGGCGGAAGTGACTCCGGGATACACCGATGTGAACGAAGACCTCACCTTCAATCCCGACGGCCCGAAGTACCAAGTGAACATCGGCGCGACCTACAGCCTCTGGAAAGACCGCATCAACGTGGTCGGGGCACTGTACCGTTGCAGGTACCCGTCGGTGGGGGTGTATTTCAGGGTGCATCTGAAGTGAAACAATCCGGACAGGTAACGGACTTTTGGAATGAGGCCGTCTCAAATTTGTTTTGAGGCGGCCTCATTTCTGTTTTCCGCCCTCTCACACCACCGGGCGCACGAAGCGGCAGGCAGAAATTCCCGCAAGAATCTCGTGTTTCTTCCGTCAAACCGCGTATCTTTGCCCAACGAATCAACCCAAACAGACATGATGAAGATATTCCCGACAGACTGCATCCGCCAACTGGATGCTTATACCATCGAACATGAACCCATCGCTTCCATCGACCTGATGGAACGCGCCGCACGTGCCATCACCGCAGCCCTGGCGGAAGAATGGCCCGACACACAGACACCTTTCGTGGTCTTTGCCGGCCCGGGCAACAACGGAGGGGATGCCCTGGCCGTGGCACGCCTGCTCGCCGCACGGGGCTACGGGGTGGAAGCCTACCTGTTCAACCCCAAGGACTCCCTCTCGGACGACTGTGCCACCAACCGCGACCGCCTGTTCGAATCGACGGAAGTACCCCTGCACGAAATCACCACGCAATTCGTGCCCCCTGTGCTGACCCAGGCGCACGTGGTGGTGGACGGACTCTTCGGCAGCGGCCTCAACAAACCGCTGACCGGAGGGTTTGCCGCCCTGGTGCGCCACATCAATGCTTCGCCCGCGCAGGTAGCGGCCATCGACATACCGTCCGGACTGATGGGCGAGGACAATACCTACAACGTGCAGGCCAACATCCTGCACGCCGACCTCACCCTCAGCCTGCAACTGCCCAAGCTCTCTTTCTTCTTTGCTGAGAATGCGCCCTTCGTCGGACGCTGGAAACTGTTGGACATCGGCCTGAGTGAGGCTGCCATCGACGAGACGCCCACCGACTTCTTCCTGACCGGGCACGACGACCTGGCGCACCTGCTGAAACCGCGCGAACGTTTCGCCCACAAAGGCAACTTCGGACGTGCCCTGCTCGTGGCGGGGTCGCAGGGCATGGCGGGAGCATCGGTGCTGGGGGCACGCAGCTGCCTGCGGTCGGGGGTGGGACTGCTGACGGTGCACGTCCCCCAGTGCAACAACATTGCCGTGCAGGTTGCCGTGCCCGAGGCCATGACCGATGTGGACTTCAGCCAGACCTGCTTTGCCTACGCGCCCGACACCAACGGCTACCAGGCCGTGGGCGTAGGCCCCGGACTGGGACGAAGCCCGGAGACGGAGGAAGCCTTGCTGGAACTGATAGAGAACTGCCAGGTGCCCATGGTGGTCGATGCCGATGCGCTCAACCTCCTGGGCAATCACCGGGGACACCTGCGCCGCCTGCCCAAAGGCAGCATCCTCACTCCGCACCCCAAGGAACTGGAACGCATCGTGGGCAAATGCCAGAGTTCCTACGAACGGCTGATGAAGGCCTGCGAACTGGCGCAGACGTTCCAACTATATGTAGTGCTGAAAGGGGCCTACACCGTTGTCGTCACGCCCGAAGGCCGCTTCTACTTCAACACCACCGGCAATCCGGGCATGGCCACTGCCGGCAGCGGCGACGTGCTGACCGGCGTGCTGCTGGCCCTGCTGGCCCAAGGATATGAAACGGAAACCGCCGCACGGCTGGGCGTATTCGTACACGGGGGGGCCGGCGACCTGGCTGCCAGAAAACAAGGAACCATCGGCATGACAGCGGGCGACATTGCCGACTGTCTGCCGATGGCCTGGAAGATGATGCAGGAGGGGAATTAGTCCGCATCGGGAGCCTCCGGGAAGGCTTCGCCTTTTTTCAACAGTTCCAATGCTTTCTGCACGGTGGAGTCGTCCCGGTTGGCGTAGCGGATGTAGGCTTCACTGCCCAGCATGTTGTAGACGATGTTTCCATACAGGTTGCGTTCCAATAGGTTGTGCGATTTACGGATGAGCAGGTTGCGGCGTTTCACACCCTTCGAGTCGGCAAAGCGGATGAACTGTTCCATGATGCCCTGTTTCTTCAGGTAGTCCAGCAGGGCATCCTCGTTTGCCAACGGGGTCAATACGGCACGGTTGCGGTCGGTGTAGTGAAAGCAGAACTGGCGCAACAGCCCTTTGCTGCTCACCTCCATCAGGTAGGAGGTTACGCCCGTCGTGTCCTGAGGCACAAACACGTCGGGCATGATGCCGCCGCCTCCGTACACGGGACGTCCGATGCCGGTGTAAAACTTCTGGTCTTCGTTCTGCCTGATGCTGTCCCTGGAGAAGAACTCGCCGTGCTCGTAACGCTTCAGCCAGTCCATTTCATACTCGGAGTCCTTCCCGTTTTCGTAAGGACGCTGGATGCAACGCCCCGACGGCGTATAGTAGCGTGCAATGGTGAGGCGGATGGCAGAACCGTCGCTGAAGTCGATGGGTTGCTGCACCAGTCCCTTGCCGAACGAACGGCGTCCCACGATGATGCCCCGGTCGTTGTCCTGGATGGCTCCGGCAAATATCTCGCTGGCAGATGCCGAACCTTCGTTCACCAACACGACCAGCGGCATCTTCTGGCAGCTCCCCGTACCGTTTGCGTATTCTTCCATGCGGGGATACTTGCGTCCTTCGGTATATACAATCAGCTTGCCTTCGGGCAGGAACTCGTTCACCATGCGGATGGCTGCTTCCATGTAGCCGCCCGTGTTGTCGCGCAGGTCGATGATGAGTCCCTTGCAGTTCTGATGGTTCAACCGGGCGATGGCACTCAGCAGTTCCACATGCGTGGTGCGGCCGAACTTGCTGACCTGCACGTAGCCGAAGTTGTCGTCTATCATATAGGCCGCGTCAATGGTGTTCTGCGGGATGTCACCGCGCACGATGGTGAAGCTCAACAGTTCCTTTTCGGTGGCCCGCTTGATGCCCACTCTCACTTGTGTGCCTTTCGGCCCCTTCAGGTTTCTCACGGCTTTCTCGCTGGTCAGTCCCTCTCCCACGAACAGACTGTCGTCCACCGTGACGATGCGGTCGCCCGCCATTACGCCCACTTTCTCGGCAGGCCCTCCGGGGATGACACTGTTGATGTGGATTGTATCTTCCTGAATGGTGAACTGCACACCGATGCCGCTGAAACTTCCCTCCAGTTCCGAGTTCACCTCGTCCAGCATCCTGGCGGGGATGTAGATGGAGTGCGGATCCAGTTCGGACAGGATTTGCGGCATGGCGTTTTCCACCAGATCCGTCATGTTCACGGTGTCCACATACTGGTCGTCGATGATGCGCAACAGTGCATTCAGCTTGTTGGACGACCCGTTGATGATGCCCAGCCTGTTCCCACCGTAATGCTTGGCATAAAAAGTTCCGATGAGGATGCCCGCGACCACACTCACGGCCATGAGAAGTGGGACGAAGCGGGAAGAATTCTTTGTACTCATGAGTATCTTCTCTGTATTTGGTTTGTGAATGATAGTTTATGTCTTCTCAACCGGTTGTGCCGCCGTTCCCTCCGACAGATACACCACCTCGATGCCGGCACGCCGCAAAAGCTCCACGCCTTCCTCCAAGCGGTATTTTTCGGAATAGACCACCCGCTTGATGCCGGCCTGTATGATCAGCTTGGCGCACTCGATGCAGGGGGAAGCGGTGACGTACATCGTTGCACCGTCGCTGCTGTTGTTCGAGCGGGCTATCTTGGTGATGGCATTGGCTTCGGCATGCAGCACATAAGGTTTGGTGACGTTCTGCTCATCCTCGCAGACATTCTCAAAGCCGGAGGGGGTTCCGTTGTATCCGTCGGATATAATCATCTTGTCTTTCACAATCAATGCCCCCACCTGCCTGCGTCTGCAATAGGAGTTTTCCGCCCAGATTGTGGCCATGCGGATGTAACGTCTGTCCAGTGCTTCCTGTTTAACCTCGTTGTCCATGCTGTCTGTTCCTACATTTTAGTTCGGCACGAAACCCATACGCTTCACGGTTTGTCCGTCCTCAAAATAAATAAAAAGATTGCTTGTATCGCCTTCGTAGCGTATGGCGTTTGTCAGCCCCGTGATGAAGGCGCGGGCCAGTACGTCCGTTTCTTGCTTCGAAGACCGTACACTGCTTGTCGTGATTGTACGATCCTGCGCATTGGCCTGCCACTGTCCTGTAATGGTGGCGGTTATGACCGTCCCGCTGAAGCTCCCGGAGACGGAGTTGTCATCGCCCGTCCCGCTGAAGTCCACGATGAACGTGTTGTCCTGCGCCAGGTAGTTCATGCTGTTCTTGTAATCAGTCGAGTTGGTGCCCCAGTAATCATACATCTTATTCGATCCCTCGGTCGCAATGTAGCTCAGCTTCCAGGTCCTGCCCGTGAAGATTTCCAGCACGTCGTCTTCCCGGCTGCATGATGTCACCAGGAGGGGCAGCAATGCACACAACAGTGCCGGGAGGAAGTTTGTTCCGGTCTTTCTTTTCATTTCTTTATTCCGTTTCTTATCAATAATGCATCAATGGTCGGCGCTTGTCCGCGAAAACGCTTGTAGAGTATCATGGGATGTTCCGTCCCACCCTTTGAAAGAATGTGCTCGCGGAAGGAGGTTGCCACTTCCTCACAGAAGATGCCTTTTTCCTTGAACAGGGAGAATGCATCCGCATCGAGCACCTCCGCCCACTTATAGCTGTAGTAACCGGCTGCGTAACCGCCCGTGAAAATGTGCGAGAACTGGGTGCTCATGCATGTGTCCTCCACCTGGGGCAAGAGCTGCGCACGTGCCCAGGCCTGCTTTTCGTACTCTTCCACATCGCCTTCGAAAGGGGCTGTGCGCGTGTACCACGCCATGTCGAGCAAGCCGAATCCCACTTGCCGCAAACAAGCATAGCCCACGTTGAAGTTGGACGAATCGACAATGCGCTGCACCCACTCGTCAGGCAACGGTTCACCCGTCCGGTAGTGACGGGCAAAGGTACGGAGAAACTCCTTCTCGACGGCAAAGTTCTCCATGATTTGCGAGGGAAGTTCCACAAAGTCCCAATAGACATTCGTGCCGCTCAGGCAACGGTAGGTTGTGTCGGCAAACATGCCGTGCAGGCTATGGCCGAACTCATGCAGGAAAGTCTGTACTTCATCGAAGGTCAGCAAAGCGGGCGTGGTTTCCGTAGGCTTGGTGAAATTCATGACCAGCGACACATGCGGACGGCTGTTCTCGCCGGTGGCTTCGTCTTTCCACTGCCCTTTGTAGTCGGTCATCCACGCACCCGAACGTTTGCCTGCCCTGGGATAGAAGTCCACATAAAGCACGGCCAGGTAACTCCCGTCCTTGTCGAACACTTCATAGGCCTCCACATCCGGATGGTAGACGGGGATTCCGATGTTCCGCCTGAACGTGATGCCATAGAGGCGGGTGGCCAGTCCGAACACTCCTTCCTTCACCTGCCCTATCTCAAAGTAGGGACGCAACATTTCGTTGTCTATCTGATACCTCTGTTCCTTCAGCTTGTGCGAATAGTAACTCCAGTCCCACGGCATCAGTTCGAAAGCATCGCCCTCTTCCTTCCGGGCCAACGCCTGCACCTCGGCATACTCGCGACGGGCGGTGGGCGTATAGGCTTCCAGCAGCTGATTCAGCAGGCCGTAGACCGTCCCGCTGTCTTGTGCCATGCGCTGTTCCAGTTTGTAGGAAGCATAGTCTTTGTACCCCAGAAGCTGCGCAATCTCCATGCGGGTGTTCACAATATCCCTTACAATGCTGAAATTGCACGTAGCACCGGTGTGCGTGCACTTGGTATTGTAGGCCATGTAGAGCTCACAGCGCAAGTCGCGGTCATCGGCATACATCATGAAAGGCACGTAGCTGGGAGCCTGCAAAGTGAATGCCCAGCCTACTTCACCTTTCTCCCGCGCAGTTTCCGCAGCCGCCTCCACAATGTTTGCGGGCAGCCCCGCCAAACGGTTCTCATCGGTAACGAGCAAACGGTAGTCATTGGTTTCCTTCAGGTTGTTCTCGTTGAAACTCAAAGTGAGAAGGCTGAGTCTGTGGCAGAATCCCCGGAACTTTTTCTTGTCTTCCGGGAGAAGGTTGGCACCATTGCGGACAAAATCCTTATATACATCCTCCAGCAGGGTTTGTTGTTCCACGGTCAGCGGTTCGTCTTCCCGGTGGTCGTACACCACTTTGATACGAGCAAAAAGCTGTTCGTTCAGCCGGATGTTGTTCTCGTGTTCGCTCATCAGCGGCATGAGCGTCTTGGCCAGTTCCTGCAATACATCGTCGGTCTCGGCACTCAGCAGGTTGCCGAATGTCGCGGACACCCGCT
>CAYPUJ010000087.1:0-11030 GCA_964413805.1 uncultured Bacteroides sp.
TGGCGGCCGCAATGAAAAGTTACGTGCTTCTTTATGCCCGATGCCTCTATCCATTCTTTCAACGGATGGGAGATCCAAGATATATCCGTCAAACCTTCGAAAACCAAACGTTCATCATCTTCCGGTCGTTCACCGCACAGTTGTAATGCCTGTGCAGTCACGGGCTTGTAATCGAGCTTCTTTGTCTTTTGCTGTACGACCACGGCCTGCCACGTTCCTTTGCTTGTCTGCTGAATCTGTTTCCACTTCAACCGTTTAATGTCACTATGACGTAAGCCCGTAAGTATGGAAAACAGAAAAGCGCGTTTCAGAACATCATCCTTGCAGGGTGTATCAACCAACATCTGTATCTCAGTCATGGTAAGAGCAACACGGGGTCTTTCAATCGAACTGATGCCTTTCACTTTTGCGCTGATATCAACCGTGAGATATTCATCAATAAATGCCTGTTTCAGTCCGGCCTTGACAATAGAGAAGTAAGTAGAAGCCGTGTTTTGCGAGATAGTTCCTTTCTTGTTGCCTCCCATCGGGGCACGGAGCAGAAACATCTTAATATCCTCAAGCAACTTGACAGAGATATGCTTGAATGGGATTGGCTCACCATTCGAATAGATCTTCAACAATTCGCCCACACGCATCCAATTGACGATAATCGAATTTGAACTGTTGGGATGGCGTTTGCTGATGATACCGTTGAAATATTTGATGAAATCCTGTTCGCTACGCTCATTCTGTGCTGCTATTTCATTCTCCTTGTCGGTATAGAGAATGGCACTGTCGTACTCATGCTGGCGCAACTTCCTTCCTTGTATCTCGACCTTCTGAGCTTGACGGTCACTTTGGTGTTAGGCAAATGGTTTATATCAATCTAAGAACCCCATAAACGCAAAAAGCGTGCAACTCGTTGAGCTGCACGCTTTTGCTTATCGTTTATTATTCGTTTACTTATCGGAATCATTTGACTTCCTCAAAATCCGCATCCTGCACGTTGTCGTTCCTGTTGCTGCTTTGGCTGCTACCTCCCTGGCCGGCGTTCGGTCCTGCCTGGGCATTGCCCTGCGCACCAGTCTGTGCATACATCTCGGCGCTTGCCGCCTGGAATGCTGCCTGCAGTTCGGCGCTTGCGGCATCGATGCCTGCCAGGTCTTGTGCCTTGTGAGCGTCTTTCAGTTTCTGGAGGGCGGTTTCGATGGGAGCCTTCTTGTCGGCGGGGATCTTGTCGCCCAGGTCTTTCAGCTGGTTCTCCGTGGTGAAGATCAGGCTGTCCGCCTGGTTCATCTTGTCCACTTTCTCGCGTTCCTTCCTGTCGGCTTCGGCATTGGCTTCGGCTTCCGCCTTCATGCGGTCGATTTCTTCCTTGCTCAGGCCGCTGGAAGCCTCGATGCGGATGGCCTGTTCCTTGCCGGTCGCCTTATCCTTGGCAGAAACCTTCAGGATACCGTTGGCGTCGATGTCGAAGGTCACTTCGATCTGGGGCACACCGCGGCGTGCCGGAGCTATGCCCGTCAGGTTGAACTGGCCGATCGATTTGTTCTGTGCCGCCATCGGGCGTTCTCCTTGCAAGACATGGATCGTCACTTCCGTTTGATTGTCAGCTGCAGTTGAGAAGATTTCACTCTTTTTACACGGAATGGTTGTGTTTGCTTCGATTAGTTTTGTCATTACGCCGCCCATCGTTTCGATGCCCAGTGTCAGCGGGGTGACGTCCAGCAGGACGATGTTGCCCACACCGGCTTCCTTGTTCAGCACGGCACCCTGGATGCTGGCGCCTACGGCTACTACTTCATCGGGGTTGACGCCTTTTGACGGCACTTTGCCGAAGAAGTCTTCTACCAGTTTCTGTACGGCAGGGATACGAGATGAACCACCCACGAGGATGACTTCATCGATATCTGCATTGTTCAGACCAGCATCGCTCATGGCTTTTTTACATGGTTCCAAACATGCTTGAATCAGATTGTGAGCCAAAGCTTCAAATTTGGCACGCGTCAGAGTCTTAACCAAATGTTTAGGCACACCGCCTACCGGCATGATATATGGCAGATTGATTTCGGTAGAGGTGGAAGATGACAATTCGATCTTGGCTTTCTCGGCGGCTTCTTTCAGACGTTGCATAGCCATCGGGTCGGTTGTTAAATCAGCTCCTTCATCGTTTTTAAATTCTTGTACCAACCAGTCGATAATTACTTGGTCGAAATCATCTCCACCAAGATGGGTATCTCCGTTAGTCGATAACACTTCGAACACGCCGCCACCGAATTCCAGGATGGAGATATCGAACGTACCGCCGCCCAGGTCGAATACGGCAATCTTCATGTCCTTGTTCGACTTGTCCACGCCGTATGCCAGCGCTGCTGCCGTCGGTTCGTTCACGATACGTTTCACCTCCAGTCCGGCAATCTGCCCCGCTTCCTTCGTAGCCTGGCGCTGCGAGTCGGAGAAATACGCCGGCACGGTGATGACGGCTTCCGTCACTTCCTGTCCCAGGTAGTCTTCCGCCGTTTTTTTCATTTTCTGAAGAATCATGGCAGAGATTTCCTGCGGCGTGTAGAGGCGTCCGTCGATTTCCACGCGCGGAGTATTGTTGTCGCCCTTTACCACCGGATAGGGCACGCGCGAGATTTCCTTCTGCACCTGGTCGTAGGTCTCACCCATGAAACGCTTGATGGAGTACACCGTACGCTTCGGGTTGGTGATGGCCTGGCGCTTGGCGGGGTCGCCCACTTTGCGTTCTCCTCCGTCTACGAACCCCACTACCGACGGGGTGGTGCGCTTGCCTTCGCTGTTGGCGATAACCACCGGTTCGTTTCCTTCGAACACGGCTACACACGAGTTTGTAGTTCCTAAGTCAATTCCAATAATCTTTCCCATAATAGTATCTGTTTTTTATTTTTATTTTCGTTGTTTTTTGGGTTTTTCCGTGGTGCCTGGGCATCACGCTGGGGTATGAACAAATGCCGTGCCATGCGGGTCTTGCCTCCGCACGGCACGGCTTTACCTGACAAAATGACGGTTCTTCTGACACGTGCCACGTCCCCTCCCGTCAGGAAAAACGGGCATTTTTGATGGACCTTCCACTACTTTTGAAGGACTTTCCACTACCTTTCCACGCCCCGTTTTTGATGGACCTTCCACGACATGCGGGGTGGTGGAAAGTCGTGGAAAAAATCTGCGGATACACCGTGCGCTCGGCTTCAGGCAAAGCTTTATCCGTTTGCTGCAACAGGCTGTGTGCCTGACTGATACGGAGCCTCTGGGAGCGGGGTGGGGGAGTGCCCTTCTCCGGCGCAGTGACAGGTGTGACAGGCGATTTTCAAACTTTTCATATATGTCGTGGAAGGTCCACTTTTAGATGTTCCACGACCTTATTGCGAAAGTTATAAAATAGGGTGCCAAAGCTGTCACACCCCCTGTCCGGAGATGCGCCGGAGATGGTCTTCCTCCAGGCGGCGGAAGAATCCTTCGCGCAGCCCGGCACGCTCCTCCTCCGTCCCGGCGAGTGCGCCGCAGAGGATGCGGAACACCTCGTAGCAGCTGCCTACGTTGACCGCCTCGCCCGCCTTCATGGCGGCATAGGTGTGGGTGCTGATGTGCGCCATGCGGCACAAACGCCCGATACTGAGCTTCTTTCCGTCCGTTCTCACGCGGAGGCGCAGGCTTTCCAGCCAGCCTCCCAATTCCTTGTTCGGTTTTTTCCATGGGTTGATTGATTAAGATGTTTAAATTCTGCAAAAATAGTATAATTCCGTTGCCGGCTTGCGGACAACGTAAATTTTTTTCTTTGCCGGCGGAGGGTTATATTTGCCGGCAAACTGAAAAAACCGAAAAGTTATGGAAACAAACACCCTCAGCCTGTTCCGGGGATACTCGGACACCTGCCCCTCCTCTGCCTCGCTCGACGACATCGTGCGCACCATCCGCCAGGACCCTTCGCTGCGCGAACACACGGAAAAGCACCGCTACTACCTCTCGCAAGACAACCGCTACGCCGCCGGCCGCGAAAAGTCGTCGTGCCCCTGCTTCGCCGTGGCGGTGCGTTTCGGGGGCGGGAAGCAGAAGAAGCACATCGCCGGGTGGACGGGGCTGTCGCTCGCCGACTTCGACCACGTCCCCGCCCCGCAGATGGAAGAAGCCCTCGGGCGAATCTGTGCCGACCCGCACACGCTGCTTGCCTACACCACCGTGAGCGGGACGGGCATCCGCGTGGTGTTCGGCTACACCTTCACCGACGGCACGCCCGACGGCGGGCATGCCGAGGCAGCCTACCGCGCGGTGTTCGCACGTGCCAACGCCCACTACGAACGGCTGACGGGGCTTTCCGCCGACCCCGCCTGCAAGAACGCCACCCGCCTGAGCGGCATGGCTCACGACCCCGCCGTTTTCTACCGTCCCGATGCCGAGCCGTTCCGCTTCGCACAAAAAGACCTCTGCCCGCGCGGCGCACGCCGCAACGGGAGGCTGGAGAAGGCCCTCGCCACCATCCGCAAGGAGCTGGAGCAGGCAGGATGCCGCTACGAGGCGCACCGCCGCAACGACTACATCATGCGCACCGGCTACCTGCTGAACGAATACGGCATCCCCCACGAGGAAGCGTCCGCCTGGGCGCAGGAGCATTTTGCCGACTACGGGGGCGACGTGGCGGGCATCATCCGCTCGTGCTACACCCGCACCGATGCCCACGCCACGCGCAGCATCGGGCGCACGGCGGGCAGGAAGGGCGAGGGCAGGACGCGCTACGCCTCGTCCGACGAGATAGAGGCGTTCCTCGACACGCAGGCGGAGTTCCGCCACAACGTCATCACCGGCAAGGTGGAGCTGCGCCCCGCAGGCAGCAGGGGCGAATTTGCCGAACTGACCGAACGCGACCTGAACACGCTGTGGAGCCGCATGAGCAAGGAAGGGATGGTGGTGCGTTCGGCAGACGTGCGTGCCGTGCTCGACTCGGAATACGTACCGGCGTACAACCCCTTCTCCGAATACTTCGACTCGCTACCTCCCTGGGACGGCAAGACCGACCACATCGGCAAGCTGGCGGCGACGGTGCACGTGCGCGGCGGGCAGGAGGTGTTCACGGAGTGCTTCCGCAAGTGGATTGTGACGATGGTGATGTCGCTGCACGACATGGAGAACGTGAACCACGAAATCCTGGTGCTCGTGGGCCGCCAGGGCTGCTACAAGACCACGTGGTTCAACCGCCTCCTGCCCCCGCAGCTGCAACGCTACTTCTACGTGAAGACCAACTGCGGGCAGCTGACCAAGGACGACATCCTGATGCTGACGGAAGTGGCGCTGATCTGCCTCGAAGAGATAGACGAGCTGCGCACGTGCGACATCGGCCGCCTGAAGGCGATAGTGACCATGAAGGACGTCAACGAGCGGCGTGCCTACGCCCACTACAAGGAGAAACGCCCCCACATCGCCAGCTTCTGCGGCACGACGAACAACCCCGAATTCCTGAACGACCCCACGGGCAACCGCCGCTGGCTGCCCTTCGAGGTGGACTACATCGACAACCCCTACACTACGAAGACCAACTACGAGGGGGTGTACGCGCAGGCATACGCCCTGTGGAAGCAGGGCTTCCACTACTGGTTCAGCGAAGACGAGGTGAGGGAGATAAACCGCCGCAACGCCCGCTTCGAGGCGGCAAACCTGGAGGCGGACCTGGTGCAGACGTATTACCGCCGCCCGCTGCCGGGCGAGCCGTGCCTGTTTGTCACCGTGGGCGAAATCATTGCCCACATCAGTGGCGGGCAGCGGCAGCCCCTGAACAGCATGCGCGTAAGCACCGCCATGCGCCAGGCAGGCTTCAGCCCGGTGTACGCGGCAGGCAAGCGCGGCTACCGGGTGGTGGAGCTGGGCAGCGAGGAGATAGCCGGCAACCGCCGCGCCATGGCGCGGTTTACCGAAGAGAGCCTGCCCTCCGGCGACCCGGACCCCATGCTGCCTTTCGAGGCATGAGGGCGGTGCCTATTCATAGATTCCGTTATGATAGTCTTGCAGGTATTGCGTGAAGGTCTTGCCGGTCTGTTGCTTGAAGAAGCGCATCAGGTGGCTGGGGTCGGAGAAATGGAAATCGTCTGCCAGCTGGCTGACGGTGCGGCCGGAGAACAGCAGTTCGTTTTTCAACTCCTCCAGCAGGCGTTGTTTCAGCAGGTGGGTGGCCGACACCCCGAACTGTGCCATGACCGAAGCGTTCAGTGTGATGCGGCTTATGCGGAGCTTGTCTGCATACTCCTGCACGCGCTGCATGGTGCGGATGTGCTGTTCCAGCAAGTCCTTGAACCGGAAGGCGTAGTTGTTCTTCGGGATTTCGATGGGCAGGCGGTAAGCGGCGGCATACGCCCGGTTGATGACTATCAGCAGGTAGTAGAGCACGGACACGATGAGGCTGTACGTGTCTGCCACGGGGTGCAGCAGTTCCTGCTTTATCTTTCCGAGCAGGCGCATATACTCCGCCTGTTCTTCGGGGGTGGCGTACAGGTAGGGCGGCGTGTCGGTCTGGTAGTAATAGAGCAGGCGGTAGACGAAAAACTTGTCGGCAATGAACGTGCGCATGAAATCTTCGCGGAAGATGAGGAAGGTATAGTCCAATGCCGCCTCGTCCACGTGCCACTCCTGTTGCTGGTGGGGCGAAAGGAGCAGCACCATGCCGTCGGCCAACGCTATTTTGCGGAAGTTCAGCAGCAGGAAGCCGTTTGCCTTGCGGAAAAAGTAGAAGCTGAAGAAGTCCGTCTTGAACCTCCTGTATTCGGTCAATACGCCTGCAATGTCACGGCTGTTGCCCGTGTTGATGTAGAAATCCACACCGCAGTCTGTCTTGCTGAAGGGGACGCTGACCAGTTTTTCGGGATTGACAATCTCTTTCATACGCCTTTCACGGGTGCAAAGGTAATGCTTTATTTCCGTCAACGGGCAGCACCCTGCATTTTTTTGCTTTTGCGGAAACACGGCCTTTTTAAAATTCCAAACGTAGCTTATTAAATGATAAACAATATTATCGGATTTCATTTTTCGGGTTAGCGACTTATACGTTATCAATAATATTTGTAACTTTAGGTGCACGTTAATCAAATCAATTACCTTAACCAGCATTCGTATGGACAGAAGAGACTTCCTGAAAACATTGGCTGTGACCGGTGCCGCCATCACGGTGAAACAACTAGGAGCGATGGATATGCTCTCGCAAAAACTAACCGCAAGCCAAGCAGAGAAAGTAGACCTGGTAGCCGTAATGGGTGGCGAACCCAGCACAATGTTCCGCCGCGCCATTGCCGAAATGGGCGGGATAAAACAGTTTATAAAGCCCGGCATGAAAGTGACAGTAAAGCCCAACATCGGTTGGGACAGGGCACCGGAACTGGCAGGGAATACCAATCCGCAACTGGTGGAAGAAATCATCAGACAATGCTTCGATGCCGGAGCGTCGGAAGTCACCGTATTCGACCACACATGCGACGACTGGCGCAAATGCTATGAACACAGCGGCATTGAAGCCGTCGTAAAAGCTGCCGGCGCTCAAATGATGCCCGCACACCTCGAAAGTTACTACCGCTCCATCAGCCTGCCGCGTGCAAAAAGACTGAAGAATGCCAAGATACACGAAGCCATTTTGAACAGCGACGTATGGATCAACGTACCCATCCTGAAGAACCACGGCGGCGCCAACCTGACCATATCGATGAAAAACCACATGGGCATCGTATGGGATCGCGGCATCTTCCACCAGCAGGACCTCCAACAGTGCATTGCCGACATTTGTACGATGGACAAGAAAGCCATCCTGAACGTAGTAGATGCCTACCGCGTACTGAAAAGCAACGGGCCACGCGGACGCTCGGCATCGGACGTTGTGCTGACCAAGGCTCTGTTCATCTCACAAGACATCGTGGCCGTTGACACGGCTGCTGCCAGGTTCTTCAACCAAATCCGAGAAATGCCGCTCGATCAGGTAAAGCATCTGGCCAATGCACAAGCCTTGAATATCGGTACGATGGACCTGAATAAACTGAACATTAAACGCATCAATCTTTAACCATAATGCTGAGGAAAATACGCACCATATCGGCCATTCTGTTTTCCGGACTGATTACATTCTTTTTCCTGGACTTTACCGGTGTGATGTCTCTGGAATTCCATTGGCTGACACACATACAAATCATACCGGCACTCATTTCTATCAGCCTGCCGGTATTGCTCGTATGGATTGCACTGACGCTGATACTTGGCCGAATCTATTGCTCGGTCATCTGTCCGTTGGGCATCTTCCAGGATGTGATGAACCGGTTGTCGGCCAAATTCGGGAGGAAGAATCTGAATAAGAAATGGAACAAACGCCGGAAACGTTTCAACTACTCTCCGGCCAGGAATGTATTGCGGTGGACCGTGCTGGCCGTAACTGTCCTCAGCTTCGTATGCGGATTTACCCTGATATTAGGCCTGCTTGATCCGTACAGTGCCTTCGGCCGAATGGTCACCAATGTATTCAAGCCGCTGTACATGTTGGGCAACAACCTGTTGGAGTCGGTCTTTACCGGTTTCGGCAATTATACTTTCTATCGCGTCGATGCTTCCATCACCAGCTTATCGGCCTTTATCATTGGTCTGGTTACTTTTCTGCTCATCGGCTACCTGGCCTGGAAGCACGGCCGCGCCTGGTGCAACACAGTGTGTCCGGTAGGCACGCTGCTGGGCTTTCTCAGCAAATATTCGTTGCTGAAAATCCGTATCGAGGCAGACAGGTGTACCCATTGCCTGGCTTGCGGCACGCACTGCAAGGCTTCGTGCATCGACAGCAAGAACGGCAAAATCGATTACAGCCGCTGCATAGACTGCTTCGACTGCATCGGGAGCTGTAAGGAAGGTGCGTTAAGCTATTCCGTCAGGAAAAAGGAAAAGGCACCTGCCCCGCCGAAATCTTCGCCCAACTCGCGCCGGCAATTCCTGCTGACAGGCCTGACCACAACGCTGGCTGCCGGCAAGCTGATGGGCCAAGCACCCCAAACCGTCAGCAGCAACAACAGCCACACGCCTTACAAACGCCAGCATCCGATCACGCCACCGGGGTCGGTCAGCCTGGCTCATTTCCAGGCCAGCTGCACCTCGTGCCACCTGTGCGTCAGCAAATGTCCTTCGCATGTACTGAAGCCGGCCTTTCTGGAATACGGATTGGGGGGACTGATGCAGCCCACCGTTTACTTCGACAAGGGGTTTTGCAACTACGACTGCACCGTATGCACCGACATTTGTCCCAACGACGCCCTCAGGCCGCTGACCGTCGAACAGAAACACCGCACGCAAGTGGGCCGGGTAGTGTTCATTGAAGCCAACTGCATCGTTCACATCGACGGGACCAACTGCGGTGCCTGCTCGGAGCACTGTCCCACGCAAGCCCTGTCGATGGTGCCTTACAAAGACGGGCTGACCATTCCGCACGTCGACACATCCATCTGTGTAGGTTGCGGCGGCTGCGAATACGTGTGTCCGGCCCGACCGTTCAAAGCGGTTTACATCGAAGGAAACGAGGTGCACCAGGAAGCCGAAGCCTTTCAGGAAGAAGAACGGCAAGAAGTGGAAATCAGCGGCTTCGGATTCTGATAATCAACGGCAAAGACTCGCTGTCAATGCCGACAGCTTGTGATGTCATATTCAATGCTGCAATCATTGACCGGATTGGCGGCTACCTGCTTGCGTATGTTCGGAAATTTTGTGAGTATTGCATATAGGTTGTACATAATACGCTTCTCACAGGTGTGAAGATAATGCGTTATTTTATCAAAATGGCATATATTCTCCGGTTTTGGGCATAAAGGCATCGTGGGATTCTGCCGAACTTTACGCCCGTAATCATATCCATATTATATCATAAACGACAATAAAAATGAAAGAGATCAAGAAAATTGCGAAAGCAGGGAATTTCAGCGCAATAAGCGTTGGCAAACTGGACGAACTGGGTGAATATATGCTGCAACTCGGCCCCGAGGTGAAGATTCCGGGCAAGGTGTTTGGGGGCGCGGCCCTTCAGGCTACCGGCAGCGAGTTCTCGTTCCAGGTGTTCCAGCCGGGTACGGAAACCGGGTTCCTCCACACCCACAAGACCCACGAGGAGCTTTATTTCTTCCTTGCCGGGAAGGGCGAGTTCCAGGTGGACGGAGAGGTGTTCCCCGTTGAAGAAGGCAGTGTGGTGCGCGTGTCTCCCGACGGGAAGCGCAGCGTGCGCAACAACGGGACGGCTCCCCTCGTGATGCTCTGCGTGCAGTATCGCGGCAACACGTTCACGGCAGAAGATGCTTCCGACGGCGTGATTCTGAACGAGCCGGTGAAGTGGTGATTCCCTTATAGAAACCCGCCCTTGACGGATACACACACGTCAAGGGCGGCTTCGCTGAGGCATGAGTGGGCGGTTATAGGTTTTATTATATTTCTACCCTTGTAGGGCAAGAATAAAATCTGATGAGTATGAAGAAGATTCTATTGGCCGTTTTCATGTTGTTCACGGCTTTGGTCGGCAAGCGTGGCCCGCAAAGGCGAGGGCCCATGAAGGAAGTATTTACAATTATTGGCGGTTTGGTCGTTGTCGTAGTTATAGTGGTGATAGTCGGTGTTGAAGTACATAAGGCAGAAACTTTACGCAGCGGCGTCATGGCAGGAAGTAACCAGACTGCTACACAACAGGCAAAAAGCCATCCTTCTATTCTGCCGGATATTTCTTCTGCACTGCCCGGCCGGTAAAAATACAAGTTGAATCCATGCCGCTCGCTTGCCATGCAGGTGCCCGCATAGATTATGTCATTGTATTATCCCATGTACCCGATTCCGAGTCCAATACACGCTTACTCATTACTAAAATTATTACTTGTATTCAACGCTCAAAGCAAGCAGTGAAAGAAAATAAAAAAGATAATAAGGATGTTTACTTACCCCTCCCCGTATATAACAAACATTAAAACGTGGGGATAAAATTCGGAAGATGCATCATTTTTTCATCAGAAAAACTTATTTTTTACTCGAATTCCCGATGCCGGAAGCCC
>CAYPUJ010000088.1:0-10776 GCA_964413805.1 uncultured Bacteroides sp.
GTTAATCGTATTAAATACTTCATTATCATTTACTCCTTGTTATTTTTTATCAATATATAATCGCTTTATGTTTTCATCCAACAGGTCCTCAACTGTCAAATCAAGCAGATGGGCTATCTTTAACAAAGTAAGAAACTGTTTTGATTTCATTCGATAAATTTGTTAAGCATGATTTGGATGAATGCAAGTTGTACCATAGCTTCTACAGTATCAGCAAGGAATTCGTAATCGACAGTCAGCCTTCTGAAGTTCTCCAGTCATGAGAAAGAACGTTCCACAATCCAGCGTTTAGGCAATACATGAAACCTGGACGGATGTGAGAAAACTGTCTTAAAACAAATGACACGAATGGCACAAATCTTTTGCAGTCCTGCAAAGTTTTGTGCCATTCGCGTCATTCAATCCTGAATCTCAGGACCGGCCTTCAAGCAAGGCTGACACGCGGCATCACCGCGTCACCCGCTCCAGCCATTTCACCATGCCGAGCATCACGCCCATCGACACAAGGCAGACAACGAAGAACACCGACCAGCACTGCCAGATGGGAACCTTGTTGTACATCATCGGACCCAGGAACAGGAAGAGGTTGCCGATGGCCGTCGCGCCCAGCCATAAGCCCTGGCAAAGCCCCTGCAAATGCTTGGGTGCCACTTTGGAGACAAACGAAAGTCCCAGAGGCGAAATGAACAACTCAGCCACCGTGAGGAAGAAATATACCACAATCAGTACCCACGGACCGGCCTTCAGTCCGGCCTTGGCCGAGTCTGCCATTGCCTTGAACTCCGTGCCGGAAGGATATCCCTGGAAAGCAGAAAACAAAGCCAGGAACAGGAAGGCAATGCCCGCAATGGCCATACCGATGGCAATCTTGCGGGGAGTGGAAATCTGTTTGCCCCGACGGGTAAGTGCGCCAAAAAACATCATAATCAAGGGAGTGAGCACAATCACAAAGAAAGGATTGACAGCCTGCCAGATTTCCGGAGCGATGCTTTCAGTCACCACGAAGTCGCGTGCAAAGAGCGAGAGCGACTGCCCGTTCTGATGGAAAGAGAACCAAAAGAAAATCACGATGCCCAACACGGCAAACAAGGCATAAAGACGCTGCCTGATTTCGGTAGCCATTGCAATCTTCTCTTCCTCGGTATAGCCAACCACCTCCAGCTTCTCCTTCTTGTCCGGTGTAGGGAATGTTTTTCTGTAAATCATGAAAATGAAAAGGGAGATGAGCATGGCCAATACCGATGCGATGAACGAGTAGTGCACACCTTCGTTGAATACCTTGAGGTACCCGGTGCAAAAAGGCACTAAATCGGCAGTCACCGTGCCGCCTACTTTCTCCACCAGTTCGCTCAGGTTGGAGAGCAGGCCGGCATCGACCACGCCTCCTTCGCCTGTCTGACGGATGTATTGGTGGCAAAGCGCAGGCAGGTCGGCATTGTAGACCAGCTTATGTGCATTGAGCCACCACTCACGCAAGAGGGGGGCCACAAAGGGAGCTATCAGACCACCAATGTTGATAAACACATAAAATATCTGGAAACCGGAATCACGCCGGCTCTTGGCCAACTCCAGGGCTTTAGGACCGTCCTTTTCCGCTTCTTTCTCATAGTTATCGTACATTTGCCCTACAATGGCCTGCAAGTTTCCCTTGAAAAGGCCATTGCCGAAAGCAATGAAGAAAAGTGCCACGCAAGTGAGCGGCAACAGCCAGCCGATATTGCCGGACTGTGCAAAAATAGGGATGGAAAGAATGATATAGCCCAATGCCATGACTATCAAACCGGCCATGATGGTGCCCTTGTAGTTCTGCGTCCGGTCTGCAATGATGCCTCCCACAAGGCTCAGGACATAAATGCCGCAATAAAACACTGAATAGATGATGGTACTGGTCTCGTCGCTCAGACCAAACTTGGAACACAGGAACAACACCAACACGGCATTCATGATGTAGTATCCAAAACGTTCGCCCATGTTGGAGATGGCGGCAGCCAACAGCCCCTTCGGATGATTTTTGAACATAAGATTGATTTTAACTGATTATTAGTAATGCTGTTTTTACTTTTTCCGTGCAAATATAAAGCTTATTCTTCAAAAAGCAAACATACTGTAGCTTTTACTTCCCGTATCAGATCCTGGGGAGCCAACTTCAACTGCAGCCCACGCTGCCCGGCACTGATATAGATATAGGGAAAATCCAGGCAACTCCTGTGAATATAGACGGGGAAAGGTTTCTTCAGGCCGACAGGCGAACAACCGCCACGGATATACCCCGTGAGCGGAAGCAACTCCTTCTGCGGAATCAGATCGCATTTCTTATTACCCGACACCCTGGCCGCCAACTTGAGGTTCACCTCGTGGTCGCCGGGAATGACGCACACAAAATGTCCGTTCCTGTCGCCTCGCAACACCAGCGTCTTGAATACGCAATTGATGTCTTCCCCCAAACGGGCAGCCACGTGCACGGCACTCAAATCATTCTCATCTACCTCGTAAGGAATCAGTTCGTAAGGTATCTTGGCTTTGTCCAGCAGCCTGGCTGCATTTGTCTTGTTAATTTTCATAGTCTGTCCGGTTAATGGATGCCCAATTCTTCACGCAAAAACCTGGGGGTATATCCTTTGGTACTCCGGGCGACTTCTTCGGGCGTACCGCATGAAAGGACTTCTCCCCCACCCTTTCCGCCTTCGGGACCCATGTCGATAATGTAGTCAGCCATCTTAATGACATCCAGATTATGTTCTATGACAACCACGGTGTTCCCTTTATCGACCAGCCTGTTCAACACATTCATCAATACCCGTATGTCCTCGAAGTGCAAACCCGTAGTGGGCTCGTCCAGGATGTAAAACGTCTTGCCGGTGTCGCGTTTAGACAACTCGGTAGCCAGCTTCACCCGCTGGCTTTCCCCGCCGGACAACGTTGTCGAAGACTGCCCCAGCCTGATATAGCCCAATCCCACTTCCTGCAACACCTTGATTTTATTCAGAATCTGCGGAACATGCCCGAAGAACTCCACAGCCCGGTTGATAGTCATGTCCAATACATCGGCAATGGACTTCCCCTTGAAACGTACCTCCAACGTCTCCCGGTTGTAACGCCTGCCATGACACTCCTCGCAAGGCACGTAAACATCGGGCAGGAAGTTCATTTCGATGGTCTTATAACCGTTTCCCTGGCAAGTCTCACAACGTCCTCCCTTGACATTGAACGAGAAACGTCCCGGCTTGTAGCCACGTATCTTGGCTTCGGGCAGGCCAACGAACAGGTTGCGGATGTCGGAAAACACCCCCGTATAAGTGGCCGGATTGGAACGCGGGGTACGCCCCAAAGGAGACTGGTCCACATTGACCACCTTGTCCACATACTCCATCCCCTCAATGCTGTCGTAAGGCAACGGGTCTTGCAAGGAACGATAAAACTTCTGGGACAGAATGGGCTGCAAAGTTTCATTAATCAACGTGGACTTTCCACTGCCCGAAACTCCCGTCACACAAATCAGCCTGCCTAAGGGAAACTCCACATCCACCCGCTTCAGGTTGTTGCCGGCCGCCCCGCGCAACCGGATGCTATGCCCGTTTCCCTTCCTGCGTTGCGCGGGCACCTCTATCCGGCACTTCCCGTTCAGATAGCGGGAAGTCAGCGTGTCTGTCTGCAACATTTGCCGGGGTGTCCCCGCAAACACTACTTCCCCGCCCAGTCGTCCGGCCTTGGGACCCATGTCCACCACATAATCGGCAGCGAGCATCATGTCCTTATCATGTTCCACCACAATCACAGAGTTCCCGATGTCGCGCAGTTCTTTCAACGAATGAATCAACCGCTGATTGTCACGCTGATGCAGGCCGATGCTCGGCTCGTCCAGAATGTAAAGCACGTTGACCAGCTGCGAACCGATCTGCGTAGCCAGCCGGATGCGCTGGCTCTCTCCGCCGGAGAGGCTCACCGCACTGCGGTTGAGCGAAAGGTAGTCCAGTCCCACGTCCAACAGAAACTTGAGCCGGGTGCGGATTTCTTTCAGTATCTCCCCGGCTATCTGTTGCTGCTTGTGCGTGAGGAAGGAATCAACGTGCAACAGCCAGTCGTACAACTCATCGATGTCCATCGAGGACAGTTCATAGATGTTTTTGTCATGAATACGGTAAGACAACGCCTCCTTATTGAGTTTGGCACCGTGACATTCCGGACAGACGGCGGTTCTGGCAAACTGTTCGACCCACTTTTGCTCCGTGGCAGAAGCATCTTTGTCCTGCAACATCCGGATATACTTCACTACTCCCTCGAAGACCACAAAGTAATCGGAAGAAGTCCCTATCAGCGTCCCCTTGATTTTCAGCCGGTCGTCAGACCCGTACAGGATTTCTTCAATAGCCTCATCCGGCAGTTCCTTTACCGGTGTTTTCAAGGTCGCCTCGTATTTTTCCAGCAATGCGGCTATCTGCCAGAATATCATGCTGCTCTTATACTTCCCCAATGGAGCAAAAGCCCCTTCGTAAACAGACAATTCACGGTTGGGGATAACCTTTTCTATGTCTATCTGGCTCACCACTCCCAGTCCCTTGCACTTGTGGCAGGCTCCCTGCGGGGAATTAAACGAAAAGTTGTGGGGAGCGGGTTCGCGGTAGGCCAATCCGGTGACGGGACACATCAGCCTTTTGCTGTAGTGCCGCAACGTCCCCGTATCCGCTTCCAGCACCATCAGCAGACCATTTCCCTGCCGCATGGCCGTGGCCACAGTATTCTTCAGACGGTTGTCCTCCCTGCCTGTCACCACCAGCTTGTCAATCACTACCTCCACATCATGGTTTTTATAACGGTCCAGCTTCATGCCCGGCAAAGCCTCGCGCACCTCGCCGTCCACACGCACATACAAATAGCCTTTCTTCCGCACCTGTTCGAACAATTCCTTGTAGTGCCCTTTCCGGTTGCGTACCAGGGGGGCCAGGACGTAGATGCGTTTTCCTTTGTATTCTTCCAGCATCAGATCCAGAATCTGTTCCTCGGTGTACCTCACCATTTTCTCACCCGAAAGGTAAGAATACGCCTCTCCCGCCCTTGCATACAGCAAACGCAAATAGTCGTACACTTCCGTGGTAGTCCCCACCGTAGAACGCGGATTCTTGTTCGTGGTCTTCTGCTCGATGGAAATTACCGGACTCAATCCTGTGATCTTGTCAACGTCCGGACGGTTCAGGTTCCCCAGAAAGTTACGGGCATAGGCAGAAAAGGTTTCGATGTACCGGCGTTGCCCTTCGGCAAAAATCGTATCAAAGGCAAGGGACGATTTCCCGCTACCGCTGAGCCCGGTAATGACGGTCAGGCTATTGCGGGGTATTTCCACTTCTATGTTTTTCAAGTTATGCACACGAGCACCGTACACATGAATCTGTTCTGTTTCTTCTTGCATAGTCTATACATATTAAACAAAGTAAAGGCAAAGCCCTCTTTGGCTACTATCCTGCAAAAGTAATGCTTTCCCACGAATATCAACCGGAAAGACAGATTTTTTCAGACTCGGGAGACAGCTTTGTCGCTCACTTATACGCTGCGCAGGATGAATCTGTGTCTTTTTTCCAAGGTACATTTAATGCGTTTCCCGGATGCCTGTATCGAACATGCTCCACACCTGTACCGGGCAAATGGATTGCCTGTACGGAACGCGCTCCGTGCCGCATCCCGGTTGCACATCGCGCACACCATCCTTAGATGTCATTTCTTAACGCAATCACTTGGATGGAATGGCATAATATTCTTAACTTTGCAACTGATTGGGAAATATGCAAACAGACGACTGAATGAAAAAAATGAATCGAATTATCAGCCTATGGCTGTTAGCCAGTGTCAGTTTTTTGGGAGGGTTTGCCCAAGAAAACCAGACATATATACTCCATACCATTGAGAAAGGGCAAAGTCTTTATTCGATAGCCAGTATGTATGGCGTGAGCCAGAACGAAATCATAAAGCTCAATCCCGGAAGCGACAAAAAGATATACACCGGACATACGCTCCGCATACCGCGCAACCGGGAAGGAGAGACTTTCCACACCATCGAAACAGGAGAGACCCTGTACGGACTTACGGTGAAATACCAACTGACGGCTCAGGCCATCTGCGATGCCAATCCGGGGCTCAGTGCCTCCAACTTCCGTGCCGGACAGGTCATTCTCATCCCTGCACCGAAAACACAACCCGCCTCAGGCAGAACAGATGCAGCAGCAGAAGACACTGTGGGCAGGAGAGACCGCTGCCGTGACATACACAAGGTGAAACGCCGGGAAACAGTGTACAGCATCAGCCGGGAATATGGCATCAGCGAAGAAGAACTGATTGCCGCGAACCCGGAGATAAAAGACAAGAACAAACTCAAACGGGGAACCTTCCTGTGCATCCCCTACCCTGCTTCCGATAATGTCGCCAGGCAATCTCAAGCGGCTCCTACCAACAGCGAACTGTTTGCCCAAAAGACGAAGGCAAGCAAACACATCAGCCCCATCAAGGCCGCACTGATTCTGCCGTTCTTATCCGATGGAGGAGCAACGGGGGAAAATGCCCGCATGGTGGAATACTACGAGGGACTGCTCATGGCCGTGGACAGCCTGAAGCGCAGCGGTGTATCCATAGACCTGTACACCTATAACACCGGTTCCGATGCTGCTTCGGTGAGCAACATCCTGAGGCAAAAGGAACTGAAAGACATGAATGTCATTTTCGGACCTTTGCACCCGCAACAGATAAAACCGCTGGCCGACTTCTCGGAGAAGAACGACATCCGGCTGGTCATTCCATTCACATCCAAAGACAATACCGTGTTTCAGAACCCCGTCGTGTATCAGGTAAACACGCCCCAGTCATACCTGTATTCGGAGGTGTACGAACATTTCATACGTCAGTTTCCCAAAGTGCATGTCATCTTCCTGGAGGCCGGCAATGCTGCGGATGACAAGGCCGCATTCGTCAACGGGCTGAAAGAAGAGCTGCGCACACATGCCATCCCCGCTTCCACACTGCCGGAAGATGCGACTGTGACATCCATGAAGGCTGTCCTGCGCATCGACCGCACCAACATCTTCATCCCGACATCGGGCAGCAACACCATCCTGATGAAAGTATTGCCCCAACTGACACTGCTGACCCGGGAAAATCCGGACTATGCCATACAGTTGTTCGGCTATCCCGAATGGCAAACCTATACGAAAGATTACTTGGAAACGTTCTTCGAACTGGACACATATTTCTACTCGTCTTTCTACACCAACAACCTGTTGCCGGCAGCCCGGAAATTCACGCAGGACTTCCGGAAATGGTATGGCAAAGAAATGGATGACCGTTACCCGAAATACGGGATGCTGGGGTTCGACACCGGGTATTTCTTCCTGAAAGGACTTTCACGCTACGGCAACGACCTGGAACAGAACCTGCAACACATGGACCTGACTCCCATACAGACCGGCTTCAAATTCCAACGGGTCAACAACTGGGGAGGATTCATCAACAAGAAAGTGTTCTTTGTGCATTTCACCAGGAACTACGAACTCGTGAAACTTGATTTCGACTGACACCGGCAAGGGCTGGAGAAGGAACTTAATTACAGACGGCATGAAATTGGTAAAGAAGATAGGACTGGCCACCGCATTCATCGTGTATGCAGTTTCCATGCAGGCACAAGTGGGCGAACAACGGTATAATTTCGCTTTGGGGTTCAACGGTGGCATCAACCTGAACAGCGTCAGCTTTTCTCCCACTGTCCGCCAGAAAAACCTGATGGGCATCACAGGAGGTATTACAGCAAGGTACATCAGCGAAAGATACTTCAAGATGATTTGTGGCGCACAAATCGAAATAAACTATTCCCAGCACGGTTGGGACGAATTTTACGAGGATTATCCGGAATTGCAATACACACGCAAGATGAACTACGTGGAAATCCCCCTGTTGGCACACCTGGCATTCGGCAGAGAAGAGCGAGGCATGCAATTCTTCATACATGCCGGCCCGCAAGTGGGTTTCTTCCTGAACGACAGCTATACCATAAGCGGGAACTGGGACGATTTTTCGGGACTCACAGTGGAGCAGCACGACAAGGCCGTGGAAAACAGGTTTGACTACGGCATAGCAGGTGGAGCCGGTGTGGAACTGCGTACCAAAGCCGGCAATTTCATCGTGGAAGGACGCTACTATTATGCACTCTCCGATTTCTACAAAAGCACGAAAAAAGACGATTTCTCCCGTTCCGCCCACGGAGTGATTACGGCCAAAATCACCTACCTCTTCGACCTGAAGAAATGAAACAAAAGAATTTTCTGCTAACACCCAAAAGACATGGAAAATACACCGATTGAACGAACCCTCATTGACGGGCTGATTGCCGATTTCGGCATAGAAGACTTTTCGCAGGCCACCATCCGCGAAGTAAAAGCCATTGCCGCAAAGGCAGAAACATTGTCCGGAGTAGAATTTATCAAAATGGAGATGGGCGTACCGGGACTCCCGCCGTCGTCCATAGGCGTACAGGCCGAAACCGAAGCCTTGCAAAAAGGCGTTGCAAGCCTGTATCCTGACATCAACGGCATCCCCGGACTGAAAGAAGAAGCATCCCGTTTTGTCAAAGCCTTCATCGGCGTTGACATTTCGCCGGAAGGGTGCGTGCCGGTCACAGGCTCCATGCAGGGGTCTTTCGCCTCATTCCTCACATGCAGCCAGTGCGACGGACAGCGGGACACAATCCTCTTCATAGACCCCGGATTCCCGGTACAGAAACAGCAGCTTGTGGTCATGGGACAGAAATATGAGACATTCGACGTGTACCACTACCGTGGCGACAAGCTGAAAGAAAAACTGGAGAGCTACCTCCGGCAAGGAAACATCTCGGCCATAATCTACTCGAACCCCAACAATCCCAGTTGGATTTGCCTGAAAGAAGAAGAACTGCGTACCATCGGCGACCTGGCCAACCGGTATGACACAATCGTGATAGAAGATCTGGCTTACTTCGCCATGGACTTCCGCAAAGACCTGGGAACTCCTTTCCAGGCACCCTACCAGCCCTCCGTCGCCCGCTACACAGAAAACTACATTCTGCTCATCTCCGGCTCGAAGGCATTCAGCTATGCCGGACAACGGATAGGCGTAAGCTGCATTTCCGACAAGCTCTACCACCGGACTTACCCCGGACTGTCCGAACGCTACCACAACGGTACCTTCGGCACGGTGTTCATACACCGTGTCCTGTATGCACTCTCTTCGGGAACAAGCCATTCCGCACAATATGCGCTTGCCGCCATGCTCAAGGCCGCCAGCGACGGGCAATACCATTTCTTAGACGAAGTGAAGGTTTATGGCGAACGGGCACGGCGCCTGAAAGACATTTTCCTGCGTCATGGCTTCTACCTGGTGTATGACAACGATTTGGGCGAGCCCGTGGCCGACGGATTCTATTTCACCATCGGCTATCCCGGCATGAGCAGCGGGGAACTGGCCAAAGAACTGATGTACTACGGTGTCAGTGCCATCTCACTGAGCACCACGGGAAGTTCACAAGAGGGACTGCGGGCGTGTACGTCATTCATAAAAGACTACCAGTACGCGCAGTTGGAAGAGCGGATGACACGGTTTGCACACAACCATCCGCGCTGATAAAAGCAGCTACAAGGCACCGGAACGTACCCGGCTCAGGGTCTCCGGTGACATCAGCAAATAGGAAGCAATGTGCGACAGGGGAGCACGTTTCACCACTTCCGGATGGGTTTGCAGCAGAAGCTCATAGCGGTCGTGTGCCGTCTCAAAACGCCACGAATCGGCCTTTACCTGCGAAACGATGAGCGAATACTCCAGAATCTTGCGGTAGAACATGTTTATTTCCCAGGAAGCTTCCGACAACAAGAGCAACCTGGCATAAGGCAGCAGATAGACAACGCTGGCTTCAAGGGCCTCAATCATCAGCCGCGTGGGCTGTTGTTTCAGCATACTCTCAATGCAGAAGACCACGCAACCTTCATAAGAAAAGTGTTCGGTGAGATCTTTTCCGTTCTTGTAGTAGAACTGACGCAACATGCCTTTTCCGACCAACACAATATTACGGCTCACCTCCCCTTCCTTCAGCAGCAGTTCTCCTTTTTCCAGTTCTTTCCTGACCAGAAGTGCGGCCAGCTGCTTCTTGCCGGAAACAGTCATATCGGGATAACGGGAGCCGACTACTGCATCTACAGTTTCTTTTAAAAGTACATCCATACGTCTAACTTCTCTGTTTTTTCATGATGCAAAGGTAGACTTTTTCACTAAAACAGCAAAAATTAAGACTGAAACGCTTGCATACTCCACGATTTTCATCTACCTTTGCCCCCGCAAACAAAAAAGATACAGTCTTTAAAGGAAGTTTGGGTGAGTGGCTGAAACCACCAGTTTGCTAAACTGACGTACGGGTATTTCCGTACCGGGGGTTCGAATCCCCCAGCTTCCGCAGGATTGTTTAAGCTGACTAGAGAAAGAGGATATGTACCGCTTCGGACATATTCTCTTTTTTCATTTGAGCGTTTTCCTGAAACCGTCTCTCTCCACAAGTGCGGAGCACGTTCCCACAGGTACGGGACACGTTCCACACAGGTACGGAACAAAAGAGATACACCATGCTGACAATCAACCAATTGCCAAGGTAGCTACCGAGGCAATGCCAAGGCAGATTCCAAAAAAAGAACCTGCCAAAGCTATGCACGCTCCGGCAGGTCTCTTGTTAACGCTGTCCGACAAGGACATCTTTATTCCCTGACGGGAATCTTTTCAATC
>CAYPUJ010000089.1:0-10695 GCA_964413805.1 uncultured Bacteroides sp.
TTATCACGGGCGTGAGCAAGTTCAGCCACGTGAGCATCTTCAGCGACCTGAACAATCTGAATGATATTTCGATGGACGCACGCTATGCGGACATCTGCGGCATCTCCGGACAGGAACTGCATACCTGCTTCGGGGAATCCATCCGTGAACTTGCCGCTGCCAACGGCATGACCTTCGACGAGACCTGTAAGCAATTGCGCAGGCAATACGACGGTTACCATTTCTGCGGGAACAGCGTAGGGGTCTATAACCCCTTCAGTCTGCTCAATACATTCGAAAGCCTGGCATTCAATGACTACTGGTTTTCCACCGGCACTCCCACATTTCTGGTGAAGCTGCTGCAGGCCAGAAACTACCGGCTGGAAGACCTCGAAGGCAAGAAGGTGCTGGCCGACGTGCTCAATACGACGGATACGGCAGACTCCAATCCCATCCCCGTGCTTTACCAGACCGGCTACCTCACCATCAGGGCATACGACCGGGCGGCGCGGGTCTACACGCTCGGCTTCCCCAACGAGGAAGTGGAGCGCGGATTCTTCAGTTTCCTGCTGCCTTACTACACGCCGGTAGACAACGGCGATAAGGGGGGCTTCCTCAGCGATTTTATCATGGCCGTCAACGAGGGCAGGCCTGACGACTTCCTGTTGCTGCTGCAGACCATGCTGTCTGCCGGCGACTACCGTGTGGCAGGCGATGCGGAGAAGTACTTCCAGAACACTTTCTACCTGATATTCCGGCTGCTGGGTTTCAACGTATCCGTGGAGCAGGCCACGAGCCGGGGGCGCATGGATGTGACCATCCAGACGAATGATTTCGTTTATATCATCGAGCTTAAACTGGACAGGACAGCAGAAGAAGCCCTCCGTCAGATCCGGGAGAACGGGTACGCCCGTCCTTTCCAACTGGACAAACGGAAACTCTACCTGATAGGGGTGAATTTCTCGTCGCAGACCCGGACGGTGGAGGACTGGGTGGTCGATGTCGGATAACAGTCACCCCTGTTGCGGTCATGCTTCACTATCAATGACGAATTACCAGTCAGACACATTCTTTCAGTTCAAAAGCATGTTTCTTGGCCATTTTTCTCAAGAGGTTGAAAAAGGGCTTCCGGCCTGCCCGTCGGCAAAAAATAATCATTTATATGGGAAAGTACATCAACTTTTGAGATAATATGTTTGCCTTTGATGGCAACTTTTAGAATTGGGCTCTTTGGTGCAGTGATTAAAGATACTCATTTCCTGTCAAATACAGGACTAAAAGCTATACTTTTTTGCTATAGAAACTTGAATGGAATAGAAGCCATTTGGAAGATGGTTTGTGTGTTTCCACTCCAGCCAGGTTCCTAAGATAGAAAGGAGGACAAAGCGATGTAGAAGTAAGCAAGAAACAGAAGATACGCAAATCGAGGATTTGAGGCTTCGCAGGTGAGAAAATGAATAAAATATCAACAATTTCTATTTTTTAACAATAAAAAAGTTCTTGAAAATAGCATTTATCGTGGCAATAGCGGTGGCTACAGGTTATACCGCATACAGTCAGTCTCAGAAAACGGAAATATTATCTGATTTGGCTTTGGAAAATGTGGAGGCATTGGCGAGTGGAGAAGAAAGTGGGGGTAGTAGTGTTACTGTAGAATGCCCTGGAGGAGGCATTGAATGTGCAAGGATTATCAGAGGAAATGAAGTGCACCTTTTTTATAAAGTTGGTGAATAGTGGAAGTTTTCTTTATTGAGGTTGCATTGGATTCTCAACCTGTCAGGTTATTTTAAACTTGTATTGAAATATCATCATTTGTTTGATGATAAATTATACTTTGCGCGGTTTCATTTTGTGTAAAAAGGATAGATCGCTCAGTAATCTGACATCTAAACAAAGAACAGGAAACCGGGGAAATCCCGGAAATCCCGTTTATCAGAAATGCACAATTTTATCTCGCTCAAAGAAAGTAAAAGGTTGAGGCGTATCCTCACTATTTTATAAAGAAAAACGTAATGAAGAAAGGTGTATATATTTTGTAGCAATTTGTGTCTGGGGATGCAATTTGCAACAAAAAGAAATGGAAAAAGAGGAACTGTCATTAACCCTGCTCCCGGCATCTTCTTTTATCGGACTTCCCATACAGATCATGGCTATGGATTCCGTCCTGCTTGTGAATGATTTTTACGGTGATACCTTAGTGCATTGCCTGTCATTGAAAACAGGAAATGAAATAGCCAAATGGGGAGTTCGGGGAAGTGGGCCGAATGAGGTGATGTCGCCTTTACGCTTGCTCAAGACTTCTGACTCCTTGTATGTTTTTTCCCGCCCTTTGTGGACGCTATATTCTGCCAGCGGCAAACAGAATGTGCAACTCAGCAAGAAAGCAAAGGTGTTTACAGATGTAAGTCTGCTTTTCCCTTTGGGTGATTCGGAATATCTGGCATCAGGCATGTTTCCAGACAAACGCTTTTGCCTGTTGGATAGTTGTGGAAACGAAAAAATGCGTTTCGGGGATTATCCTTGTTTTTGGAAACGCGAACCGGATTTGCCCATCGAGGTAAAACGGATGTTCCATCAAGTACGCGGCTATGGCTTTTCCGGCAAACATGGTTTTGCTGTTGTAGATTCACATGTATTAAGTCTGTACAGGCAGGTCTCTTCGGGGTATACACTCGAAAAGGAAGTTCTGTTGGCTCCTTATGAATATGATTTCCATCCACAAGGCATGGAAAGTATTGTCAGTTTGAAATCTTCGTTTGTGAAAGGAGCAGTCGATTTGGCAGTCTCGGACGAGTTTATTTATATCTTGTTTAACAATAATACTTCAGAAGAATCTCCCCAAAGGCAAAAAGAAATCTGGCGTTTTGACTGGGACGGAAATCTGTTGAACAAATATATTCCGAATGCTAATCTTGCTTTTATAACCGTGACTTCCAAGGGAGATCTTATAGGCCTGACCGACAGTGAAGAACCGGCAATCGCATTTTTGTAAGACCTGTACCCCGACACGTAAGTCAAGCGAAAATGATAAGAGGAGGATACGTGTAAAGCAGATTCAAAGCACGTATCCTCCTCCTGTCATTTCCTGTGCCGGCAGAAGCCTTCTGCCGGGCAGCATCATTTGTAGCCCGCAGCCTTGGCGATGAACTTGGGGATGTCGGTGTTGTCCAGCTTCCCGTCGAAGAGCTTAGAGCCTGCTCCGATGGCAAAGACGGGCACGAAGCCGGCAGTGTGGTCACCGGTGGTCCATCCCACTTTGGCCTGCTGGCTCATCACGCGGCGTGCGGCGGCAGCCAGCGGTTCGTTGTCGGCATACATGCTCTCCTCGAAGGCGGCCTTGTTCTTCACGAACGAATCTTCGTATTCGTCGCGCAGCAGTCTCTCCTGTTTCCACGTCAGGGGGATTTCTTTCCAGAAGCCCATCTTTTCTGCCAGCAGTTCCTTCACTTCTTCCCACGTCACCTTGTTGCCTTTCGACTTGCGCAGTTCGGAGATGACAGCCGAGAGCGACTCCTGCGACTGTTGCTGGTGGGCAAGTGCCTTCAGGTTGAGGCGGTAGCCGGAAGTGCCCAGTCCCAGACCGCCCGTCTCGTGGTCGGCGGTGATGACGATGAGCGTTTCCTTGGGGTGCTTCTTGTAGAATTCATAGGCCACGCGGACGGCGTTGTCCAGGTCCTCCACCTCAGCGAAAACCGTTGCGGGGTCGTTTCCGTGGCAAGCCCAGTCAATCTTTCCGCCTTCCACCATGAGGAAGAACCCTTTGTTGGAGTTGCGCGTCAGGAATGCGACGGCACGTTCGGTGATTTCGGCCAGGGTGAGGTCTCCCTCCTGGCGGTCGATGGCGTAGGGCAGGCTGGACGGGTTGCAGCCTTCCTCCTGGATGAGAATCAGCTTGTCGGCCTGTGCGGCTTTTGCCTCATAGTCCTGCTTGCCCTTGGCGATGGTGTAGCCGGCCTGCTCCAGCTGGGGGAAGATGGAGGGAGCCTCTTCGCCGGCAAACGTGGTGGTCGGCTTCAGGAAACCGCTTCCGGCATAGAAGTCGAAGCCTGCCTTGGGCAGGTCGAGCGCAATCTCGTAGTACATTTTCCGTTTGGCCTGGTGCGCATAGAAGGAGGCGGGAGTGGCGTGGTCCACACTGACGCTGGTGGCTATGCCCACGCGCTTCCCGGACTGTTTGGCACGCTCGGCCACCGATTGCAGGGAGTTGCCGTCAGCATCCACCCCGATGGCGCTGTTGTAGGTCTTGCTGCCGGTGGCGAGTGCCGTTCCTCCGGCTGCGGAGTCGGTGATGGAGTTGGTGACCGAGAAGGTGGTGGCCACTCCGGCTACCGGGAAGGTGGTGAAGAGCAGCGGTTTGACGCCGATTTCTCCCTCGCGTTCGGCGCGGTACATCTCGGTTCCGTTCACCTGGTTCACACCCATGCCGTCGCCAATGAAGTAAAACACATACTTTGCTTGCTGGGCATACGTCCACATGGCCAGCAACAGAAATGCTAATAAATACGTTAAGCGTTTCATTCGTTTGCTTTTTTTGATTGATGAATATAAATGATTTGTCTCGTTTCGTCCTTTTTCTGACCTGTACGGGCAAAGATACGGATTTTGCGGGGATGGACTGTGAAAAATGCGTTAAAAAGCTGTGTCAGCTTCGTGGCCTGATAAAGACTTAGGGGCTGCATCGTGCATCACGACACAGCCCCTGAATTTTATGTTGCCAGCCGGGGAATTACCGCTACAGGCAAGCCCTATGCATCACTGCAAACTCCGGCAAAGGTTCGCTTTCGTCCACATCTTACAGCTTCTGCAGGATAGTCACGGTATCCGAAGCAATCATCAGTTCCTCGTCCGTGGGGATGACCACCACTTTCACCTTTGAGTCGTCTGTCGAGATTACCGCTTCTTCGCCACGCACCTTGTTCCGCTCGGCATCCAGCCTGATGCCCATGAACTCCAGTCCCTCGCAGGCCGCAGCCCGGCAGGAAGCCTGGTTCTCGCCCACTCCGCCAGTGAACACTACGATGTCTACACCGCCCAGTGCGGCAGCGTATGCACCGATGTATTTCCGGATGCGGTAGAAGTACATCTTTTCGGCCAGGAGAGCCCGTGGATTGCCGGTCTGCGCGGCGGCTTCCAGTTCGCGCATGTCGCTCGACACGCCCGACACGCCCATCACGCCGCTCTTCTTGTTCAGCAGGTTGGAGACACCGGCTGCGTCCAGATGCTCCTTCTCCATGATGAAAGTCACGGCACCGGCATCGATGTCACCGCAGCGCGTGCCCATCATGAGACCCTCCAGCGGGGTGAGACCCATGCTGGTATCCATGCACTTGCCGTCCTTGATGGCCGTGACGGAGCCGCCGTTGCCGATGTGACAGGTGATGATGCGCAGCCCTTCGGGCTTCACGCCCAGGAAGTCGCACACACGTTGCGAAACGTAGCGGTGCGATGTTCCGTGGAAGCCGTAGCGGCGCACGCCGTACTTCTCGTACAGTTCGTAGGGCACGGCATACATATAGGCATAGTCGGGCATGGTCTGGTGGAAGGCCGTGTCGAACACGCCTATCTGCGGAACGTCGGGCAGGATGGCATCAATGGCGTGCACACCCTTGAGGTTGGCCGGGTTGTGCAGGGGGGCAAGGTCGTTGCAGGCGGTGAAGGCATCGAGCACTTCCTTGTTGAGCAGGACAGACTCGCTGAACTTCTCGCCTCCGTGCACCATGCGGTGACCCACCGCGTTGATTTCGTTCAGCGAGCTGATGGCACCGTATTCGGGGCTGGTGAGTGTGTTCAGGATGAACTCCACGCCCACCGTATGTTCGGGGATGTCTTTCTCCAGAATCTTCTTTTCGCCGTTGGACAACGTGAGTTTCAGGAAAGAACCGGGCAGGCCGATTTTCTCGATGCCACCCTGTGCAATCACTGCCTTGCTGTCCATGTCGAACAGCTTGTATTTGATGGATGAACTGCCGCAGTTCAGTACTAAGATTTTCATATTATGGGATGTTTTTGAGGAATTTTATTCTGCTTTCTTGGCTGCAATGGCCTGGTTGGCCGTGATGGCAATCATGCGGTAGACGTCCTCGATGGAGCAGCCGCGCGACAGGTCGTTCACGGGGCGTGCGATGCCCTGAAGGATGGGGCCGATGGCATCGGCGTGTCCCAGGCGTTGCACCAGTTTGTAGGAGATGTTGCCCACTTCCAGCGAAGGAACCACCAGCACATTGGCCTTTCCTGCGATGAGCGAACCGGGGGCTTTGCTGGCTCCTACTTCGGGCACGAGGGCTGCGTCGGCCTGGAGTTCGCCGTCGATGGCCAGTCCGGGGGCGAGTTCTTTGGCTATCTTCAGTGCCTCTACCACTTTGTCCACCACTTCGTGTTGGGCGGAACCTTTGGTGGAGAAGCTCAACAAGGCCACTTTGGGGTCGAGTCCGGCAACGGCCTGAGCCGTACGTGCAGTGCAGACGGCGATTTGCGCCAACTGTGCGGCATCGGGCACGGGAGTCACGGCCACATCGCCCATGACCAGTACACCGTTCTTGCCGTATTCGGGTGCATGCGTCAGCAGCAGCATGGCTCCCGAAACGCAAGTGATGCCCGGGGTTGTCTTGATGATTTGCAGGGCAGGACGGAGCACATTGCCCGTAGTGTTGCGTGCGCCTGCCAACTGTCCGTCGGCATCGCCGTTCTTAATCATGAGGCAGCCCAGGTAGAGCGGGTTGAGCACCAGCTTGCGTGCTTCCTCAATGGTCATGCCTTTCTTCTTGCGCAGTTCGTAGAGCAGTTGGGCATACTCTTCTTGTTTGGGGTGGTTGTCCGGGTCGATGATGGTGGCTTTGCCGATGTTGCCCAGTCCCCATTCTTTGGCACAGGCCTCGATTTCCGACGGTTTTCCCAGCAGGATGAGGTCGGCTACTCCGTCTGTCAGGATCTGATTGGCGGCTTTCAGGGTGCGTTCTTCCGTCCCTTCGGGGAGAACGATGCGTTGGCGGTTTGCTTTGGCCCGCTCAACGATTTCATTGATTAATCTTTGCATGATATGTGTATTGTGTATGAGATTCAACAGTATTCCATGTTTACCGCACCACAAAAATACACAAAACTGCTATATGAACATTGCAATCCGGGCATCTTTTGTTGCCCGGATTGCAAATATTTAACATTAACGGATGATTTCAGGCGACACATCTTTGAATTGGTCCATGCAGACTCCGATGGGTGCGCCGATGTAGGTAGGGTCGCAAATCAGGTAGCGTTTGCCGTCGGCCAGCACCACGTAGTCGCCCGCAATGTCCTCGGTGAAACAGACGGCGGCGGCAATGTGGTTGGGGTAGTCCAAAAGAACGGCATCCAACCCCAGCAGGTCTTTCACCAGCGTGGCGTAGAGCATGGCCCTGTCCTCGCAGTCGCAATAGGGGTAGTAGAACGTCTCCTCGAGGAAATAGGGCTTTTCGTAACCGAACTGGTCACCGTCGGTCATGTACTCGAAGGCGGTCTGCACGAAGTTGAGCAGGAGGTTGGCCGCATCCGTCTGCGACTTGCCCGCGATGGCATCGAGCAAGGCAGGATAAAGGCTCGAACGGAGTTCCTCGCTCATCGGAGTATGGTAATGGATGGACACGTCGCACTGCGGGTAGTCGCGGTAGAAGTCTATCAGGTTCTTGTTTACCACCGTCTGTACGGTCACGCTCTTTGTCGATGGGGTGAGGGTGCGTATCTCCTCTGCCATGTCGAAGCCGGGGTCCTGGTCAAGGTTGAGGCAGACAAGGTTGCGGGCATCGGCAAAGTTCTGCCGGTAGGTGTAGATTTGCAGGGAACTTCCGGGCTGCGGTTCGAACACGTAGTACCTGTCGCCTTCAATCGGCAGGTAGGGCGTGGAGTAGATGGTGCCTGCGGGCGCAATCATCAGCTTCAGTTGCCCGTCGATGCGTGCCAGCTTGGCCTTGTAGCCCGACTTGTTGAGCAGGAACATTTGCAGGAAGGCGATTTCATTCGTGCGGTCTGCACCATAGAGTTGTACCCCGATTTGTTTGGTGAGCAGGAGGTAGGCCCAGTCGCCCAGCTTCTTTTCCTCCTTCAGCGCGAGACAGTCGCTCACCAGCTGTTCGTAGGGCTGCTTGCACACTTTCTTCCATGCGTCGGCCACGTCCGACTCTTTGGTGCCGTTCAGCCGCAACGACTCTACCGGATCGGTATCCACAGCGAAAGTGGTGCCGTAGAAAGTGATTTCGTTACGGAAGACGGTACGTCCCGGTTCTACCTGGGGTACCGGCACCATGACCGGCACATAAGGCTTGCCCGGCACGTAGATGCCCGGTGCGGGCACATCGGCCATGTCCGGAAGGTCGGGCTTGCGGATGTTGGGGGTGGCTTCTTCAGGAATGCCGGGTGCCGGAGCTTCGGGCACTTTCAGTTTGCCCGGCTTAATCTCGACGGGAGGCAGGGGGGCACGGTTCTTGTCGAAGGCCGTCGGCTCCACGGGTTCGGGACGGGTAGGCTGCGGAACAGGCGCGAAAGCGTTGTACGATTCCCATGCCTGGCGCAGGAAAGATTCGAACTCAGCATCCGCCTTGCTCCGGAAATCCTCGAACTCAGCCTGTTGCTGTCTGGAGAATTCCTCAAACTCTTTTTCGATGTCCTGCGCGTGCGAAGCGACTGCCCACCCGAAGCAGGCTGCGCAGGCTGCTAACCAATATTTTGCTTTGTCCATAACGTTGTCGTTTTTTATGAGCATGTCGGGGACTGCTCTTTTTCATTGCCGTTTCTTACCACTCACCGGATGATGACCATGTCGTAGGCCGCACAGCGTTGGTCGCCGGGAATGGCATAAATCCATTTCAGCACGTTTTCGTAGGTGACTTTGTCGGTGTAGGGGATGTTTTCCTTGGTGGCTACGAACATCATGTTGATTTTCTCGCTCGTTTCGCCCTGCTGTTTCTCCATGCGGTAGTCCACGGCGTTGCTGAAAGGAATGCTGTATTCCTGTTCCGCCGTCAGCAGGGTGTTGGCTTCATAATCGTTGGGATAGAGCAACGCTCCTCCCCCGCTGTCAAACCAGAAGAACTTCAGGTAGGAGTCCGTGCCGTGCACTTTCAGCTTGCAGGTGAAGGGGTCACCTTCCCTATAGACATTTTCGATGCCATTCACTTCGAGGACATAGGTATTGTCTGCCTGGGTGGATTTCTGCACCTCGGCATCGATGGTGACCACCTTGTAGAGGCTGCGCGTGTTCACGTCCCACACTTCTTTCACATCCTTGTTGAGCACGTTCACCAGCCCTCCGATGGCCAGCACGTTCATCTGCGAGTAGGCTTCGCTGAATTCGGTTCCATTCTCTTGCGTGATTTGCCCGAACACAGACCACACGTTTTCCACCACGCCAGCTTTACGCAAAGCCTCCTTCTTGGCCTCCATGAGTGCCCGTTCTTCGGCTTCTTTCAGCGTGATGTTGTCGCTCACCTGCCAACGTCCTTCCACCCCTTTCACCTTTACCGGCTTCTGGGCGTGGAGTTGGACTGCTGCCAATAAGAGCAGCAGGCATAACCAGCCTGCCGCTTTCACATTCCGGTTCATTCGGCGTTCTCCTTAAGCAGGGTTTCAATACCCCAGTTTGTCCAACGTCTTAGTAAGGTTATCTCCTCTGTCGCTCAGTTCCTTACGGATGGCATCAATGGCAGCCTGGTTGGCTTCCTGTGTGCTGTAGCCGAGGGTTACCTGCACTTCGACGTTCTTGTTCTCCAGCGTGCGGTACACTTCCACCAGGGGGATGATGCGCCCCAAAGTGGCCGAGATGATGCTCTTGCTCGATGCCACTACACTGCTCAGGCTGGCAGCCTCTTCCTGTCCCATGTCGTCGTTGGCCACTTTGGCATCAATCAGTTGCGACACTTTGGTCTGGATTTGTCCGGCCAGATCTATCTTGGCGGTATTGGTGGCCTGCAGGGCGGCAGCCGACTGGTTTCCGCCGATGGCGCGTGCAGAGGCTATGTACCAATAGGGCATGCCATCGGTGGTCAGTTCGGCCTGTTTTTCCCAAGCGTCTTCTATCTGCTTGGCCAAAGGCTGTTTGCCCACCGGGGTCTTGAAGCCCTCCTTCTCCAGCGCCTTGGCCTCCTTGCGGGCTTCTTTGATGGCTTTTTTCTTTACTTCTTTATCCAAGACTTTTTCTTGCTTTTTCAGCTCCTGGTATTTTTCTCCCGTGGCTTTTGTCTGGGCGTTGACATTAATGGCAAGCGTCACTGCGAATGCGGTGATGATACTGACAAATAAACTCTTTTTCATGATAGTCCGTATTAGTAAATTAATATTCTGTTTGGCAATTCTCTGAATCATGAAACCTATAGGTTTCGCAAATATATGAATTTATTTTATAGTTTGTGTTTCGTGCGTCGTTTTTTTTCAAAAAATCCATTTCCTGCTCCCCGGCATGGTACAGGAAACGCCGGTATTTAGTGCCCGGGGCAGCAGAAAAAAGGGATCAGTAGAAAAACAGTGGGGATAAATAAGATAAGAGAGTTTGCCGGGCACAAGTGCGGAGCACGTTCCACACAGGCACGGAACAAAAGGGGTACACTATACTGAAAATCAACCAATTGCCCTGGTAGCTACCAAGACAGCTACCGAGGTCAAAAAAACAAGCATGATAAGGAATGGAACAAAAAATGCCCCCAAGAAAAACACTCAGAGAGTCCTTTTCTTAGGGGCATTCGACCTTAGCAA
>CAYPUJ010000090.1:0-10633 GCA_964413805.1 uncultured Bacteroides sp.
GAACACATGGCGGAATGTGTCATCCGACGGCGCACCGTTGGGTAACGAAAGCATATCGTCCGGTTCAGCTCCCCGTTCCTTGGCGAACAGATGCATATCCACATAATCCGTACCGCCCGTCAAGCAGGTACACAGGCCTGTCATTAATATGTCTGATAACACGTGCATGCAACGACCGGTTACGTGAGGGTCATGCATCTTTGAAAAATAAGGAAATGTATTCATGCACTAAAGATGAGGATTCTTTTCCAATCGGCTATTATTTGGGTGCGGTTGCCTTGGAGCTTTTTTCTGATAAAAAACCGTAGTAGCCGAAATATTTTTTGGGCATTTCGTAACAACATATCCGAGAAAAAAGATATATTTGCAGGTAAGAATATGTGATTTAATCTCAAATATTGACATAATGTATAAAGAATCATGAAAAGAATGAATCTGAAAATGGCAGCAACCGTGGTAGTCTGCGGTGCTTTCTTTATGAGTTCCTGTGTGGGTTCTTTCGGACTGCACAGCAGGTTGGCCAGTTGGAATCAAAACATCAGCAACAAGTTTGTCAACGAACTTGTTTATTTGGTATGTAACATCATCCCCGTTTACGGAGTATGTTATCTGGCAGATGCCATCGTCCTCAACTCCATCGAGTTCTGGAGCGGCAGCAATCCCATGGCCAGCATCGGCGATGTGAAAACAGTGAGAGGCGAAAGCGGGAATTATCTGGTAGAAACATTGGAAAACGGTTACTCGATTACCAAAGAGGGTGAAGACGTTTCCATGCAATTGGTTTATGACCAAGAGCAAAATATATGGAGCGTAGTGGCCGACGACATCTGCACCGAACTGTTGCAAATCAACAACGACGGTACGGCACAAATGTACATGCCCGATGGTGAAACCATGAGCGTGACATTAGACGCACAAGGAGTTTCGACTGCCCGCCTGGCACTCCAGACCGGCACTTACTACGCCACACGCTGATTAAGCAATTTTTCCTCCCACAAAGAGGGTATGGCACAAAAACAGGCTTCTTCCTTTGGAATTTTCTGTTGTGGCATTCCCTCTTTTTCTTTTGCCTTGTCAGAAAGGATAACCCACGGCAAAATGGAAGGCAAAGTCACGGCTGAACTTCGGGTGAATAATGGGATACCGTTCCGCTCCCTCCGCCGGGTTGATGGCTTTCATGCCTCCATCGAAGCGCAACACAAAAAAGTCTAAGTCGAGACGCAATCCCAACCCATAGGCTACGGCAATCTGCTTGTAAAAAGTGTTGAACTTGAACTGTCCGCCAGGTTGGTCTGCATAGTTGCGCAGTGTCCAGATGTTTCCTGCATCGATGAACGCCGCGCCCCTGAACTTCCAGAAGAGACGGGTGCGGTATTCGATGCTGGCATCCAACTTGATGTCTCCCGTCTGGTTCAGGAAATTGTTGTCGCCGGGAAACGTGCCCGGCCCCAAGTCGCGGACAGACCATCCGCGCACGCTGTTCGCCCCTCCCGAAAAATACCGTTTCTCCAGCGGCACAACCGTAGCGTTACCATAGGGCACCACGATGCCCCCGCCTATGTGGAACGCCAGCGAATTGCGGGCATCAATCACGATGTTCTTGGCATAGTCGATGTCCCCCTTCACGTATTGTGCAAAAGGTATGTTCAGAATCGTGTATTCTCCGTCCTCGTTCTGCCGCATCCCCGTGGCCTTGGCCATGACATAGAGCAGGTTGCCCGCCGACTCTATATTGAAACGGAACGAGTAGGAATTTCTCATCAGCGTGTTGTTCTTCAGCGTACTTCCCGCACTGTTGTAAACATAGCTGTATCCCGTCCGCACAATCAGGCGGTCTTCATAGTTGTATCGCAAGATATAATTCTCGTCCTGCTCCAGATACAACTGCTCGAAGTCCGTGGAAATCCAAGGCATATACAGATAGTTTATGTCCAGCAGGTCAATGCGGTGCTGGGCAAGCTGCCGCCGCATCCCCCACTTGTAACTCCAGTTGGCCGCCGTCACAATGCGTGTGAACTCGGGACGGAACTGGTAGCTGTACTGCAAACCAAACTCGGTGCTGGCACGAATCTTGCGCCGAAAGCTATTGGACAAAAACGGGAACATGAAGCGGGGAAAGTTGATGGAAGTCTCCGCCCCCAACTCGGTGTAATCTTCGTCACGGTAATTCCCCTGCAACCCGGACACGGCTTCATACGCCCCGCGCAACTTTATCATGAATGTTTCCGAACCCCGGAACAGGTTGCGGTGCTGAAAAGACACGGATGCAGCCGCCCCCAGATCTCCTGCTGAATTGGTTCCCTCCAGTTCCAACGACACGGACTGCAGCCTGTTCTTCGTCAGCATAACATAAGCGTTCAACAGGGAACTGTCGTTGCGTTGGGTCTCGAAAAACCGTATGTTGGTGTACTTCAATGCTTGCAGGCGTCCGAAGTCGGAATACGTGCGCTGCACATCCCGCTCGTTGTACAGTCCTCCGGACACCAGATGCAGATTATTGACCAGCACTTGGGGACGCAAGTACAAATCATCTTTATAGTAAATAGGGTATCCTTTGAAATGAATGGAATCGTTTACCTCGACGCTACCCAATGCAGAGGACTGGAGCACATCGTAGTCGGCGATGAAACTTACCTTGTCGACAAAATACCGGCGATGCTTTTGCGGCAACGAATCGTTTCCGGTCCTGAAAGGTGCCAGATGCATGGTCAGATCTACCCGATAGGTATTCCGCACTGTGTCGGCTGTATATGTCAGATAACTTTTGTTGAACTTATAGTAACCGTGACGCAGCAGGTTGTCGGTGATGCGTTGGCGTTCCATGTCGAGCTTGTCCACATTCATGTACATCCCCGCTGACAGATAGGTTCCGGCAGAGTCCTGCACCATGTATTCCCATATATCTTCGTCGGGTATGTCATATTGGATGCTGCGCACGACATAAGGATTTCCGGTGGTTACCTTGTAGGTGAGTTTCAGTTTCTTGCGCTTTACTTCCGGAACGTAACTCACCGTGGCTCCCATGTAACCCATGTTCTGCACGGCTTTTGTCATCTCATCCTTGGAACGTTCCGTTTCGTCCACACTGTAAATGACCGGCTTATCCCCCATTCTCCGCAGTACGCGATTAATCCACCGTGTGGAATCGCGTCCGGAAAGGTTATATACATACAACTGCATCTTTATCAGGCTGAACCACTTGGCATTGGAGTTCTGCCTTACATACATCGACAGATCGGAGGGCTTCACATCCTTGTTGTCCGTATGTATGCGCACACCGTCTAACAAGTAGGCTCCTTCGGGCACATATCTGGTGGCAGAACATGATGCCAGCAACAACAATCCAAGCATCCCCAACAAAACAATGCAGAAGCCTTTCTTCATATCGAGTTTTATAAGTTGCATATAAACAGCCACAAATATAGCTGTATTTTTTCTTTCCCGAAATAAAAGTGAAAGAAGAGTATGCCGTTTTGCCGGGAAACATCTACTTTTGCAACATACAAAAACAACTATCGGATGGCACTCAGCAAAAACCGTATCAAATATATCCGTTCGTTAGAACTGAAGAAAAACCGGAAAGCCGAACAGGTATTCCTGGCCGAAGGGCCTAAAGTGGTGAGCGAGCTTTTGGGACATTTCCATTGCCGTATGCTTGTGGCCACGCCTGCATGGCTGCAGTCCTACCCTGCCCCGCCGCCCGCAGACGAAACCCACGAGGTCTCTGCCGAGGAACTTTCCAGAGCCAGTCTGCTCAAAACGCCGCAACAGGTCTTGGCCGTATTCGAACAACCGACCGACACGCTTCCCACGTTGCACGGACATTCGCTCTGCCTGGCACTGGACGACGTGCAAGACCCCGGCAACCTGGGAACCATTGTCCGCCTGGCCGACTGGTTCGGCATTGAACGCATCTATTGTTCCCCTAATACGGCAGACATCTACAACCCCAAAACGGTGCAAGCCACCATGGGAGCCATTGCACGGGTACGGACATACTACACGCCCCTGCCCGATTTCCTGCGTTCTTTGCAGGATTCCGTGCCCGTGTATGGAACGTTCCTTGACGGGGAAAACATATACGGACAATCCTTATCGGCTGGTGGAGTGATTGTGATGGGCAATGAGGGGAATGGCATCAGCGAAGAAACGGCCAGGTATATTTCCCACAGACTGTACATCCCCAGTTATCCTTCCACACGCCCCACTTCCGAGTCGCTTAATGTGGCAATGGCTACGGCAGTTGTCTGCGCCGAGTTCCGGCGACGGGCAACAAGTTTATAAGGTCAAACGGATAGTACAAATAAGGGACAAAGGCATTATTTTCCCCGTCCGGCCACAAGGCGATGACACCGGGAAACCATGCCACCCCCTCCACTTCTGCGGTCAACGGAAAAATGCGCACCACACATCCGTCCGTCACTTCCACCACACAACGTTTCAGATAGCCCTGGCCGGGAATGTACAAATAATGGGACGCATACCTGTTCATTGCCCTTCTTCCTTTTTAACCGGTTTTACTTCGACGGGAGTTTCGTTCTTTTTTCCCCGCTGCACATTCGAAGAAGGCCGTGGCCTGGCTGTTCCACGTCCCGGCTGCAACCCCATCTGGTCGGGACGGACTCCCTCCTCTTTTTGCTTTTCATCCGCAGAGACTTCGGGCTGTTGCTCAGCAACCGAATCGGAAACAGCCACGTGGAATGTATCACGCGCATGGTAGCGCATCAGCTGTATGCGGTCCACCAACAGGTGCTGCACGGTGGTGTCGGACTTGGGCACGTAAATGAACCCGCGTACTTCCTTAATACTTCCCAAGGTATCGGCAAACAGTTCAACAGTCTCCACACCGGTCTGCCTCACTCTGCACATCTTATCCACCGTGTCTTTCGCATAGATTAACTGCATCGCCATCAATGGAGAAGACAAAGAATCCGGTTCGTTCCCGAAATGGAAACGGGCAATCCAGCGCAGGGTGTCACGGTCCTTAAAATTTGTGTCCGCAGGAAAGGTGAAGGTCACCTTGTTGTCCAAAGGCATTCCGGTCAGCCGATACACACGCCTCCATGCCCAAAGGTCAATGCTGTCACCCGGCACAGAAGTTTCCGGTTTGTTTTCGCGCAATGCAATCAGGTGATTGATGCCTTCACGTTCATTTTTCAAACGGAGGTTTACTTTCTCATAAATCTTGGTCAACACATTCGGATTGCGGGCAAACCACACCATTGATGAGTCAAATTCAGCCTGGGTGATGCCGTGCTTCTTGAAAACCGATTCGATATACAGCACTTTCTTGTAGGATTCAGCAAAGGGCAACTCCTCCCCCATCGCCTTGGCTACGTGGTAGTCGTACAGCACTTTCTCCATCTTGGCATCCGAAAGCACCGTTTCCGGACGCTTTACCTGGCATCCTACAAGGTGGAAAGCCAGCAGAAGGATACCTCCCCATCGAATAAGACCTCTGATACTCATGATTTCTTTATGGCAGCATGGTAGGCTTCGCTCAAGTACTTTCCATAGAACAGAAACAAGGCGATGACACCGCAACTGATGGCCGCATCGGCAAAATTGAATATCGGACTGAAAAAGATGAACCGCTCTCCCCCCACAAAAGGCATCCACACCGGCCAATAGGTGTCGATAATGGGGAAATAGAACATATCCACCACTTTACCATAAAACAACGGAGCATAACCTCCACCTTCCGGCATGAAAGAAGCGATTTGCGAATGGGTACTTTCATTGAACAGCACACCATAGCACACACTATCGACTATGTTTCCCAATGCCCCGCTTAGGACAAGCGACACACAGACGATAAAACCGGTTTTGGCTCCTTGCCTTACAAACTTATACAGCAACCACCCTATCACGACCACCGCCAATATGCGGAAGGAGGTAAGGAAAATCTTGCCTATAATTTCCAGCCCGAAAGCCATGCCGATATTTTCCGTAAAAAGGATGTAAAACCAATCTGTCACCCGGATACTCTCATGCCAATACAAATGCGTCTTCACCCACACCTTGATGCACTGGTCTATAATCAACACAATAAAGATAACCAGCAGTGCTATCTTTCCTTTTGTCAAAGCTTTATTCATGATGACTCCCTATGGGTATAAAAATAATGCTTACTGTCTATAAACATTACGAGCCACAGGCAAAGAATATGTCCGGATCTTGTCACCGTTTACACATTCACTGCCTGCAGCCCGCTCCTATGTTCCGTATTCCATTTAATTTACCGAGCCGAAATTTATTTTTTTCCGCCGTTTTTGGCCTCAATGCTCAGTGTGGCATGGGGCACCGCCCGCAGGCGTTCCGCCGGAATCAGCTTTCCGGTTTCCCGGCAAATGCCATACGTCTTATTCTCTATGCGCACCAACGCTGCCCGCAATCCCTGTATGAACTTCAATTGCCGCTGAGCCAGACGGGTTGTTTCTTCTTTGGACAGAGTGTTGGCTCCTTCTTCCAATACTTTATACGTGGGCGACGTATCGTCTGTGTCGTTGCCGTCTTCTCCCGTCAGACTCGCTTTCAGCATATCATAATCACGTTGTGCCAACTCCAGCTTTTCCATAATGATGGCACGGAATTCTTCCAACTCAGCGTCCGAGTATCTTGTCTTTTCTGCCATAATTCCAAGTGTTTAATCAATTAAGGTTCACTTTCATTCTTTCACAATGCCCACATACAGCAGACAATCATTCACGTTCTGTTCCGTGCCGTTCTCCACCACATCTGCGAGCAGTAAGGAAACTCCCAAAACTTGCCTGCAAATATAGTCTTTATATTCGTTCACGGCATCATCTGTTTGCGGATTTTTTGATATAGTAATCTTTATTTTATCTGTTATCTCAAGACCGTTTGCCTTTCTCAGGTTCTGAATGCGGTTTACCAGTTCACGGGCAATGCCTTCACGGCGCAATGCCTCTGTGACGGTCACTTCCAGCGCCACAGTGAGCCTGCCTTCATTGGCCACCAGCCAGCCGGGAATGTCCTCGCTGAAGATTTCCACATCGGCTGCCTCGACAACAGCTTCTCCTCCTTCCAGATGGAATGTATAGGAACCCTGTTTCTCCAGTTCGGCAATGGCTTCCTGCGTCATGCCCGACACGGCTGCGGCCACGGCCTTCATCTGCTTGCCAAACTTCGGTCCCAGTTTCTTGAAGTCGCACTTTACCCGTTTTACCAGCACATCGGACGTGCCTTCCACGAACTTGATTTCCTTCACGTTCACCTCGTTCATAATAAGCGTCTTGACAGCTTCGATGTGGGTGCGTTGCTCTTCATCAATCACAGGTATCACTATGCATTGCAGGGGCTGGCGCACCTTGATGTTCACCTTGCGACGCAAAGCCAATACCATAGAGGTGATGTTCTGCGCCATTTTCATGCGTGCTTCCAACCCCTTGTCAATCATCTCCTCCCGGCAAACCGGAAAAGAAGCCAGATGCACAGATGCCACAGTATCGCGCTTGGTGACACTGACCAGATCCATGTAGAGCCTGTCTGCATAGAACGGAGCAATCGGTGCCATCAACCGCGCCACCGTTTCCAGACAAACATACAGTGTCTGATAAGCTGAAAGTTTGTCTTGCGTGAATCCTCCTCCCCAGAAACGTTTCCGGTTCAGCCGCACAAACCAGTTGGAAAGATTGTCATCCACAAACTCCGAAATCAGGCGACCGGCTTTTGTCGGCTCATACTCATTATAGCAAGTGTCCACATCCTTGACCAGCGTGTTCAGCACCGACAAAATCCAGCGGTCAATCTCCGGACGCTCTGCCAAAGGTACTTCTTCCTGCCTGTACTCGAATCCATCCACATTGGCATAGAGCGCAAAGAAGGAATAGGTGTTGTAGAGCGTACCAAAGAACTTACGCCGCACTTCGTCCACACCCTCCACATCGAACTTCAGGTTATCCCACGGAGATGCATTGGTTATCATGTACCAGCGCAAAGGGTCTGATCCATATTTCTCTATCGTGGAGAAAGGGTCTACGGCATTGCCCAACCGCTTGGACATCTTATTCCCGTTCTTGTCCAGCACCAGACCGTTGGAAATGACTGCCTTGTAGGCCACACTGTCGAATACCATGACAGCAATGGCATGCAACGTGAAGAACCAGCCACGTGTCTGATCCACGCCTTCGGCAATGAAATCGGCCGGATATACCTGATGGCCATCCAGCAATTCCTTGTTTTCAAACGGATAATGGATTTGTGCATAGGGCATGGAGCCGGAATCAAACCACACGTCTATCAAATCAGGTTCACGCCGCATCGGCTTGCCGCAGTCGGAGACCAGCACAATGTCGTCCACATACGGGCGGTGCAAGTCAATCTTTTCATAGTTCTCCCTGGTGTAAAGCCCCGGTTGGAAACCTTTCTCCCGATACGGATTGGTTGCCATGTACCCGGCAGCTACCGACTTTTCAATCTCGGCATACAATTCTTCCACCGACTCGATGCACTTCTCCTCCGCACCGTCTTCCGTGCGCCAGATAGGCAACGGTGTCCCCCAATAGCGCGAACGGCTCAAGTTCCAGTCGTTCAGGTTTTCCAACCACTTCCCGAAACGCCCCGTCCCCGTCGATTCCGGTTTCCAGTTGATGGACTTGTTCAGTTCCATCATGCGCTCCTTACACGCCGTGCTGCGGATGAACCAACTGTCCAACGGATAGTAGAGCACCGGCTTGTCCGTCCGCCAGCAATGGGGATAGTTGTGTACATGCTTCTCTATCTTGAACGCCTGATTGCCCGCTTTCATCATCATGCAAAGATAGAAATCAAGCGAGTCGGCAGCCTGCGCGGCTTTCTCATCATACTTTCCGTCAACCGTAAACTGTGGGTCATAGGCATTTTTCACCCAACGGCCTTCGTATACCCTGTATTTCTCCACATCCACACAGGTTTGCACGAAACGGTCGTCCAGTTCTTCCAGTAAATAAAACTTGCCTGTCAAGTCCACCATCGGACGGGTTTCCCCTTTCTTATTGATCATGAACAAGGCTGGTACTCCGGCAGCCCGGGCCACGGCGGCATCGTCTGCACCAAAAGTGGGAGCGATGTGTACGATGCCCGTACCATCTTCCGTCGTCACATAGTCGCCCGGAATCACCCGGAACGCGGCTTCACTGGGAGTCCAGTTCCCTTCCCGATCCACATCTACCGGTTTGACCCACGGAATCAACTGTTCGTATTCCATGCCCACCAGGTCCGTACCCTTGTATTCTCCCACGACCTTGAAGGGTATCAGTTTGTCGCCCGGCTTGTAGTCCTCCAGGGCCATGCCCTCTGCTTTCTTGTTGAAATGTGCATAAAGCAACGCCTTTGCCAAGACGATCGTTATTTTTTCACCTGAATAAACATTGTAGGTCTGCACAGCCACGTAGTCAATCTTCGGACCCACACAAAGTGCGGTGTTCGAAGGCAATGTCCAAGGAGTCGTGGTCCAGGCTATGAAATAAGGAGTGCCCCATGTGCTCATTTCCGGCTTGGGATTCTTCATCTTGAACTGCCCCACGACAGTCAGGTCCTTCACGTCACGATAGCAACCGGGCTGGTTCAGTTCGTGGGTACTCAACCCCGTACCGGCAGCAGGCGAATAGGGCTGGATGGTATATCCTTTGTAAAGCAGCCCTTTCTTGTAAAGTTGTTTCAACAGCCACCACAAGGTTTCGATATAACGGTTGTCGTAAGTAATGTAAGGATCGTGCATGTCCACCCAATAGCCCATCTTGTGGGTCAGTTCTTCCCATTCTTTGGTGAACCTCATTACGTTTTTCCGACAGGCAGCATTGTAGTCGGCCACAGAAATGGTTTTACCGATGTCTTCTTTCGTAATGCCTAGTTCCTTTTCCACGCCCAGTTCCACGGGAAGCCCATGCGTATCCCAACCGGCCTTTCGCTTCACGTGGAAACCTTTCATCGTCTTGTAACGGCAGAAAATATCCTTGATCGTGCGTGCCATCACATGGTGAATACCAGGCATTCCATTAGCCGAAGGAGGTCCTTCGAAAAACACGAAGGAAGGACATCCTTCACGTTCTGTCATACTGCGGTCGAACACATGGTTTTCATCCCACTGTTTCAACACCTGATTATTTACTTCAGAGAGGTCGAACTTCTGATATTCGGCGAATTTCTTATCCATCTTTATCTTTGCGATTTTATGATTCTAACAACAATCAAACAGGCACGCACGCCACGAACCTGTTTCGGGCACGCAAAGGTACAAAAAGTTGGAAAACTGAGAAATGAAGAGGAAGAATAATTGGTGATTGCAACAGGGAAAACAAAAATGCCATTCCCCGTTCCTCATGAATGTGGAATCGAGAATGGCATTTGAGACATCACTTCAGGCAAACCTTCAAATACAACCCAACTGTCCAGTATTTTCCATCATACAATGAAGCCGTCAGATTAATCCGGTCTTTCCACACAGCATAATTGCCGCCCACATTCCATACCCCGTCGTAATACTCGCCCATCAGGTTCAGCCCGTTCAAGGCCTGTGTCCAGAAGCCGTCACCTTGTCGGTGGAAGCGGTAGTTCACCCCAAGAGTAACACCGTGGTCGTTGTCGAGGTCTACACCGTCAAACTGGATGACCGAGGCATGTACACCCAATG
>CAYPUJ010000091.1:0-10608 GCA_964413805.1 uncultured Bacteroides sp.
TCTTCCTCATCTCCGGCTACCTGTTTTTCCGCCGCTGGCAACAATGGGACGGAAAGCTTTACCTGACAAAGATGAAGACCCGCTTCCGGACACTGGTCGTTCCCTACCTCTGCTGGAACGCCCTTGCCATCCTGGTGATTGTCGCCCTCAAACTGGGGGCTTTCCTGCTGAAGGGAAAGCCGCTCTCCAACATTCCGCTCTATTTCGAGGAAAACGGCTGGCTGCGCCTGTTCTGGAACTGTCACGTGTGGTCGGAACACCGGATTAACTGGCTGGGTATGTCCACGCCCATGAGTGGTCCCATCGACCTTCCCTTGTGGTTTCTGCGCGACCTGATTGTGGTGACGGCACTTACTCCGCTGTTCTATCTGCTGCTGAAGCACACGCGCCACTACGGCGTGCTGCTGTTGGGCCTGGCCTACGTGTCCGGCATCTGGCCCGTAATCCCCGGCCTTACGGTCAATGCCGCGTTCTTTTTCGGACTGGGGGCTTACTTCAGCATCCAAGGCAAGAACGTGGTGACGGAATGCCGGCGGGTGCGGTGGTTCTCTTACGTGCTGGCCGTGTTGCTGCTCCTGCCGACAATCTGGTTTGACGGCACCAACACCCTTGTGGGGCAACGCCTGTACCCCTTCTACATCATAGCAGGCGTGTGTGCCGCCTTCAACCTGGCCGCCGACCTGCTGGAGCGGAAGCGGACGCGCGTCGTTCCCCTGCTGTCGCACAGCACGTTCTTCATCTATGCTGTCCACACCCTGCTGGTGTTGCGCGTCAGCGGGTTCCTGCTCCGTCCGCTGGCAGGCGTGGACCATCCGCTGGTGCAGACGGTGGTCTATCTGCTGAAGCCGTCGTTGTGTGTATGCCTGTGCATCGGCTTATTCCTGTTCCTGCGCCGCTTCTTCCCGCGCGTACTGGGCGTGCTGACGGGCAACCGCTATTGAGGGGACATGAATTGCATTTCCGGGATGCCTGTATGGAGCGTGATGGATACAGGCAATCCATTTCCGGATTACAGGCACGGAGCACGCTCCATACAGGCATCCCGGAAACGCAGTAAATGTATGGTGGAAAAGATGCACATTTTCATCCCGTGCAAAGTATAAAATGAAAGAATCGTAGAAGAAAAACAAAAATAAACATCTGTTTATTGCACAATAAACAAATAGTTATTATTTTTACAGTGTGTTAATCACACAGAGATGCTTGATAAGGTCGAAGGTCTAAATGACCGTGAGGAAATGCTCGACCATTTGAGGTTCCTCATCCGATACGAAAACGAAATTCTCGGAATCGGAATCTACGTTATCAGTATCTTTTTTTAATGGGAAAAATAAGGAAATTAAGTGATATGGATGCAAGACTGGAATGTAAAGTGAAAGAGCTTGTCGGCAAATTTCATCTGCTCCGGACGCAAGAAGGCAGTGAAGAATTTGACCGTATGTGGCGTGAACTGAAATCGGATATGCCTGCGGAACAACGGCGGGAAATGGGGCAACTCATCCTGAAGGAAATGAAAAATGCCCGAGAACGCCGGAAACGTGCTGACATAGATGTACGTGGTTCGCTGGGGGATTTATACGAGGTTCTGTCTCTCTCCTATATATCCCATCACTATTTCCAGAAAGACCGCAGTTGGCTGGCTCAACGCATCAATGGCAATATAGTGAACGGAAAGCCCTGCGCTTTCTCTGACGATGAGCTGGAAATTCTGAAACTGGCTTTGACAGACATCAAGAACAAGTTATCGGAAACCATATTAAGCATCAAGTGAATTAACGCAAACGGGGCCGGATGCCGATACTCCGTCCCCGAACCGGAAGGGGCTGTGTTGCAAAATTTACGTTTTGGCACAGCCCCTGATGCGTGTAGGACTTTTCCTGCAAATCATAGCAGGAACAAAGAGGGCACGCAGCCTTAATATTCCTTAAAAGCCACTTGGTACTGTTGTGCCCCTTTGAAAAGCTGCTACATTTGCAAAGCCGGGTCGGATTCAGCCCGGTTTATGTTTTATCATCATCTAAATTCTTACAAAATGTACCGTTTCATTTTCTTCTTTTCCCTTTTCCTGGCTACAAATCCGGCTTCTGCCTCCGCGCAGGAAACCGATTTGGACCGTGCCCGCCGCATCTACGACTACTTCCTGGCCGGGCAGGGCGACAGCATACACGCCGCCCTGCGTCCCGACCTCCGGGAACAACTCCCCGCTGCGGCCTTTGCGGAAATGTTTGGACAGCTGGAACAGCAGTTCGGCAAGCTGCAGACGGCAGGCGACTGGCAAACCGCCGAGGCAGGCGGCCAACCCATCGTCTACCGCGACCTGAACTTCGAGCGGGGTGCCCTCCGCTTCCTCGTGGCGTTTGATGCCGACGGCACGCTGAACACCATCCGACTGGTGCCTGTCCCCGCGTCTCCGACGGCTTCCCTACCTCCCGACTCCGCCGCAGTGGTGGAGCGGGAGGTGGCCACGGGCGCACCGGGCTTCTCCCTGCCGGGCACACTCACCTTGCCACGTGCAGCCGTGGAGGCCGGGAGGGATGTGCCTTGCGTGGTGCTGGTGCATGGCTCCGGCCCGAACGACCGCGATGAGACCATCGGACCCAACAAGCCTTTCCGCGACCTGGCCCGGGGGCTGGCCGGACAGGGCATCGCTACCTTGCGCTACGACAAGCGCACCCGCGTCTATGCCGCTGCCTCCGTGCCCGAAGGCCGCTCGCTGGACATGGATGTGGAGACGTGCGACGATGCCGTGGCTGCCGTGGCCTTTGCGCGGCAACAGCCCGGTGTGGCGGCGGACAGCATCTATGTGCTGGGGCATAGCCAGGGCGGACTGCTGGCTCCCCGCATCGCCGCCCGTGCCGGGGAAGGCGTGGCGGGCATCGTGATTGTGGCAGGTCCCGCCCGTCCGCTGGAAGACCTCCTGCTGGAGCAGACCGCCTACCTGGCCTCCCTTGCCGACAGTCCCGAAGCGGACAGGCAACTGGCAGCCACGAGGCAGCAGGTGGACAACGTGAAGCTGCTGGGCACACCGGCCTTTTGCGACACCATCCCCCTGCCGCTGGGACTTCCGCGTTCCTACTGGGAATACCTGCATGACTACGACCCGCTGACTGCCGTCGCCGCTTTGGACTGCCCTGTGCTGGTGCTGCAAGGCGAGCGCGACTACCAGGTCACCATGCAAGACTATGGCCGCTGGCTCACGGCCCTGACGGGCAACCGCCGCGCACAACTCAAGTCCTATCCCGCCCTCAACCACCTCTTGCAGGAGGGAAAAGGCAAATCCACACCGCTGGAATACAACGAGGCACATCCCGTACCCGCCTATGTGTGGCAAGACATTGCCGGGTTCATCCGGGGAAAAGACATCCGGGACTGACCGAACCGTATGAGACACCCGGCAAACGGGTGGTACGTACCTGCTTTCCCCTTTCGTAAAGTTTTCTTCTCCAATCCTTTCATACTTTTTTCCACGTCCTGTTTCGTGGGTTATATGCTGTGGAATACTCCGCCGCGCAAACGTTTGCGCAGAATAGTTGACAAAATACCTACTCCTATCCACACCCGCATCCATTATACCTATTTTCAGGTATTGTCGCATCTTTTCACGACCCATACCTTTGTATCGTCATAAAAACGATAAAAATACATAAGGAATGAAACAAAAGGTTTTAATGTTTGCCTTTGGCATGATGTTCTGTATGGGGACAGTGTGGGCCGGCAACGTTCCGGAAGACGACAAGCCCAACCATAAAGATGAAAAAAAGAAGCTGGAAAGCATTGAAGCGGTTCAGGTGAGCGACAATGTGGAAAGTGAACCGGTGAAAAAAGGACGCTTCACCCTCGGCGGATACGGCGAAGCGGTGTACAGCCGGAACTACTACAGCGACAGCTATCTGCGCTACAGCAGCGCATCTTCCCACAAGAACGAAAAGCACAGCCGGTTTGACCTGCCGCACGTGGTAATCATACTGGGCTATGACTTTGGCAAGGGCTGGTCTGTGGGCACTGAAATCGAATTTGAACACGGCGGTACAGAGAGCGCCATCGAAATCGAAGAAGAAGAAGGCGGTGAATATGAAAGCGAGATTGAACGTGGAGGCGAAGTGGCCCTGGAGCAATTCTGGATTCAGAAGGTATTCTGCCCGGAGTTCAACATCAAGTTGGGACACATCATCGTACCCGTGGGTGCCACCAATGCCCACCACCTTCCCACGGAATTTTTCGGTGTCTACCGTCCGGAAGGGGAGAACACCATTTTCCCCTGCACGTGGCACGAAACGGGCATCAGCCTTTGGGGGCAGGCAGGCGACTGGCGATACGAAGCCTTGCTGATTGCGGGGCTTGACTCGGAACGCTTCGGCCGTGAAGGCTGGATTCACGACGGTTCCGCATCGCCTTACGAATTTAAGATAGGCAACTCGGTTGCAGGGGCTTTCCGCGTGGATAACTTCTCCATTCCGGGACTGCGGCTGTCATTGAGCGGCTATGTCGGGAATTCGTTCAACAACACCATATCGCCTCCCACAAGTTCCTACTATGAGAAGATAAAAGGTACGGTGATGATTGGCGCGTTCGATTTCCACCTGGACCGTTGGAACTGGGTGGCACGGGGCAATTTCGATTACGGACATCTGTCCGACTCGGACGTCATTGCGACCTACAACAAGGGAGCTTCGTCCTCTTCCCCCTCTCCCAAACAGTCCATCGGGTCGGCTGCCCTGGCCGCAGGTGTGGAGGTAGGATACAACATCTTCTCGCAAATCAGGAAGTTGCGCGAGAAAGAGCAGAAACTTTACCTCTTCGGGCGGTATGACTACTACGACTCCATGTTCAAGACCGCAAGTTCCATCATCGATTACCAGTATTGCGGTCGGAACCGGGTGGCCGTGGGACTCAACTACTACCCCATCAAGGAAATCGTGCTGAAAGGAGAGTACTCCATCGGCCTCTTGAAAAGCCAATACAACAACGAGCCTTCCCTGTCGTTCGGCGTGGCTTATTCCGGGCTTTTTAATATGTGACATATTTAATTGTTTGTTTCTATAATTTTAATTCAAATCACAATGAAAATGATTCTGAAAAAAACGTTTTATGCGATTTTGTGCGCCACGCTGGCTGCCGGCATGGTGTCTTGTGACGACGATGGCAACACCGGCGACGACCTGTCCCCGTCTGAAGTCCGCGAAGCAGCTTTGAAGCAAATCATCACCGAGTATGTGGACAACACCGTCATTCCCACCTACGAGGCCTTGGCCGATGCATCGGTCGACCTGTATGCGGCATGTTATGCCATGTATGAGGCCGGCACGGGCAATGTGACAGAAGACCAGGTCGCAACAGCCGGAGAAGCCTGGAAAATGGCACGCGAGTATTGGGAACGCAGCGAAGCATGGCTGTATGGGCCTGCCGCCACTTACGACGTAGACCCGCACATCGACTCCTGGCCGCTCGACCAGAATGCCCTTGAGTCATTGCTGGCCAATGCGACCGAAATGGCCAAGATGGATGCCCAAGGTGTGTATATTTCATCCCAGGATTACGGCCTGCTCGGCTTCCATGCGCTGGAATACATGCTGTTTGCCCTGGAAGGAAGCGGCATGAGCCAGGTTTCGGTTCCCCACAGCACCGACTATACGACGCAGGAACTGAGCTACATCGCCGGTGTGGCAGGCGACCTGCGCAATCACTGCATCTTCCTGGAAGCTGCCTGGGCAGGTGAAAGCAACATCAGCCCGACCAAGCAGTCCATCCTGACCCAAGTGCGCAACGAAAGCGAAATCGCCGAAAAAAACACGGCCATTGAAACCGTGCTGAACGACCTGGCCAACGGGCTTTGTTACGCAGACCAGATGAAGAATCCGTCAGAGGCAGGTGGAAATGCTTTTGTAAACTACCTGGAAGGAGCACAAACCATGATTGTGGACGGCATCCAGAACATCGCCAACGAAGTGGGCAACGTGAAAATCGGTAATCCTACCGGCATGGGAACAGGCGACGACTTTTATCCTGACCCTGACTACATCGAGTCACCCTACAGCCTGAACTCCATCAATGACTTCCTGGGCAACATCATCTCAATAGAGAACGCCTACATGGGAATCCAGAGTTCGAAGGACTATAACAAAGGAGAGACGTACATCCAGCCGGTAAGCTACTCGCTCAGCACCTACATAGCTTCGCTGGACAGCGATCTGGACAGCCGCGTGCAGTCGGCCATTACGGCAGCCTACGAAGCCATCAGTGAAATGGAGGAGCCTTTCGCCGTGACAGCCGGTTCGGATGCGCACACAGCAATCAACCTGGCAGCCATCGAGGCCTGCAATGACCTGAACGATATTTTCGACGAGGTGCTGTCTCTGATAAACAGCCAGAGATAAACAAGGAACACTACGACTTCCGGATGCAGCAACATCAGCGGACACCAGCCTTGTTCACGGCGGGTGTTCGCTTATGTTGCTAAAGAGTCAATTATAGAATTGTCAAACTGAAACGAAAGGATTATGATGAAGAAGAAACAGTATTTTCGCATGGCATTCATGCTTCTTCTGGCAGGCTTGGCAACAACGGCCTGCAATGACGACGACGTTACAGCAGATGGGACGGACAACTCCACCGGTACCTCTGAACTGCCCGACTGGTACTACACGGGTGGCGAGTTGGGAACGACTTTTGTGACTACCCAGACGGCCTACGAGCAGCCCACTCCCGCCGTGGATGCCAATTCGACCATGACAACCAGCTTCAACCGTGGGGAACAGTTGTTTGAAAAGCCGTTCAACTCGAACTTCAGCGGTACCCGGTATGGCTTGGGACCTGTCTACATCCGCACCTCCTGTATGCATTGCCACCCCGGCTACGGACACGGAAAGAGTCAGTCGGAAGGTGTATTCCGCACCAGCCAGACAGGCAACGGCTACCTGCTCGTGGTCTACAACCCCGAAACCAACGCCTACGTCACCTGGCTCTCCGGTATGCCGCAAGGTCATGCCGTGGACCCGTTCAAGGCACCGCTGGACGAAAGCCAGATCACACTGTCCTGGCATGAATACACCGACCAATGGGGGAACGAGTTCCCCGACGGAGAAACCTATTCGCTCCGCTACCCGGAAGTGACCCTTCCGCCAACGGCTGTCTATGTGTACAACAAGGGATATGACATAGGCAACTACGAAGTGCGCCTGGAGAGCACCATCGGCATCTACGGCACCGGGCTGCTGGATGCCATCACCGACGATGACCTGAAAGCGCAATACGCTCAGGAGGAAGCGGACGGCTACCTGAAGAACGGGCTGAACACCAGCATCTTTGCCAACGGCGAGTGGACGGGACAATATTCCAACACGACCCAGGGCGACGGCACCAAGTATCCCTACCGCTACACGTATGCCCTGAGCCGGGGACCGCTGCAAGACGCTGCCGGTGCCAACGCTTTCTGGAACATCACCAACGTGACGCGCAGCGACCGCCGCTATCACTACCTGGACAATGCCGGCACATACGCCCTCTATTCGTCGCAGGATGCCGACGTGCAGGCCGGTTTCCGCACGTACATCGAACAGGCCGACCCCGACAAGAACCATGCCGACTGGCACATCCAGAACGCCGACGGCACCTATGACGAGGAGCAGAACATCTACAACTACCTCACCTCCAAAGAGCTGGACATCGAAGCCTCCGACCAGGACTACATCGACCTCATGGTGTGGCACCGGGGACTGGCCGTTCCCGCTGCCCGCAACGTGGACGACGAGGAAGTGCTGCGCGGCAAAGAACTGTTCGAAGAACTGAACTGCACCTACTGCCACCGTCCGAGCTGGACTACGGGCAGCGATGAAATCCGTGACCCGGCCGGGTTCTTCGTGGGCGAGACAGCCGACTTGTTGCCCCGCTACCCCTACCAGACCATCTGGCCGTACACCGACATGGTGCAACACAAACTCCACATGCAGAACGACATCCGTACCGGCTGGTGCCGCACCACCCCGCTTTGGGGGCGCGGCCTGCACCAACGCTGCACCGGTGCCGAATATGCCGACCGCCTGCACGACTGCCGTGCACGCACCACGCTGGAGGCCATCATGTGGCACGGTACCAGTACCGAGAGCGATGCCTACGAACAAATCGAGACCTTCCGCAACCTCTCGAAGGAAGACCGCGATGCCGTGGTGAAGTTCCTGGACTCCATCTGAATCAAATGAAGAATGAGGGGATGGCCGCTATGCGACCATTCCTCATTTAAAAGCTTCCCTCTTCTCATTTCTCAATTTTCAATTCTCAATTTACCTATGCGCTTCCTCTCTTTTGGTTTGCTGGGCCTGCTTGTCGTCTGGATGATGGCGGCTACGGTGGTCGAAAAACTGTACGGGACACCTTTGGCCGTGCGCTATGCGTATGGATCGCCCCTGTTTGCCGCGTGCTGGGGCGTGACGGCAGCCTGTGCGGCAATCCATCTGCTTCGCCGCAGAGTGCAGCGGCGTCCGACGACGATGCTGCTGCACGGGGCATTTGCCGTCATCCTGTTGGGGGCGGTTGTCACCCGCCTCTGGGGCGTGCAGGGCAGCCTCCACCTGCGGCAGGATGCCACGGCACCCGCACACGAATTTACCGCAGCCGACGGCACCACGCACACGCTTCCCTTCGGGCTTCGCCTGAAGCAGTTCAGCGTGGACTACTATCCGGGCACGGTGGCACCTATGGACTATGTGAGCCGCATCGTGGTGGATGACGGGGGACAGACGGTAGAGGCCGCCGTCTCCATGAACCGCATCTACAGTCACCGACACTACCGCTTCTACCAGTCGAAATACGACACCGACGGGCAGGGCACGACCCTCGCCATCAGCTACGACCCCTGGGGCATCGGCCTGACGTATGCGGGCTACGGATTGCTGCTGCTGTCCATGATATTGTTCTTCTCCGACCCGCACAGCCGGTTCCGGAAACTGCTGCACCATCCGTTGCTGCGGCGCGGAGCCGTGTGCCTTGCCTTCGGACTGGCGGGGGCGACGGGCGTGCAGGCCGCCAATGCCCCGCGTGCCTTGCCCCGCGAAACGGCCGAAGCCTTCGGGCGGCTGTACGTCTACTACAACGACCGCATCTGTCCCCTCCAGACCTTGGCTAAGGACTTTACCGTGAAGCTTTGCGGACACTCCACCTACAAGGGGCTGACCCCCGAACAGGTACTGACCGGCTGGTTTTTCTACTACGACAACTGGAAAGAAGAGCCTTGCATCCGCATCAGGAGCAAGGAGGTGCAGCACTTGCTTGGCATCGAGGGAAGTTACGCCCGTCTGATAGACTTCGTGGGCAGGGACGGCTATAAGTTGGGCGAAGCGTTGCGCGAAGGCACCGCCGTGACCGACACGCGCGGTGCGAGCGAAGCCAACGAGAAGTTCAGCCTCATCAGCCAGGTAGCCACGGGCAGCATCTGGAAGCTCTATCCCTACGCGGAAACGGGAGACAGTTCTGCTGCCGTAAAGCGGTTGGCATGGTATTCGCTGACCGACCGCCACCCCGCCGGAATGCCGGTGGAACAGACCCGCTTCGTGCGCAGCTGCATGAACTACGTGGGTGAGCAGGTGGCACGGCGGGACTTCCGTCGGGTGGAAGAACTGGTGGGGAAACTGCGGAAATACCAGGTGCGCGAGGCACAGGGGTTCCTGCCCTCCGACACCCGCATCGCAGCCGAACGTTGCTACAACCGCCTGAACAACAGCCGTCCCCTGGCCATGACCTCGCTGACGCTGGGACTGCTGACATTCGTGGCCTACTGCCGCTGCATGGTCCGCAGACGGCAAATGCCACGCCTTGTGACACGGACGCTTGCCGTGCTGCTGGGCGGCCTCTTTCTTTTTCTCTGCTTCCTGCTGGTGCTGCGCGGCGTGGTGGGCGGATACCTCCCCATGAGCAACGGGCACGAGACCATGCAACTGATGGCCGCCTGCACCGCCCTGCTCACCTGCTGCCTGCACCGCAAGCTGCCCATCGCCCTCTCGTTCGGCTTCCTGCTGAGTGGTCTGGCCCTGCTGGTGTCCATGATGGGCGAAGCCAACCCGCCCATCACCCCGCTGATGCCGGTCTTGTCCTCTCCCCTGCTGAGCCTTCACGTCATGGTCATCATGGCCGCCTATACCCTGCTGGCCTTCCTGATGCTCAACGGAGTGACGGCACTCACGGTGCGTGCCACGCGCAAGGACTGGCGGGAAGAAGCGGAGCGGCTGCAACTGCTGGGCGAGGTGCTGCTCTACCCGGCCGTGTTCCTGCTGGCCACCGGCATCTTCGTCGGGGCGGTATGGGCCAATGTGTCATGGGGCAGTTACTGGAGTTGGGATCCGAAAGAGGTGTGGGCGCTCATCACGCTGCTCATCTATGCACTCGCCCTGCATCCGGCTTCCCTGCCGTTGTTCCGCCGACCGCTGTTCTTCCACTGGTTTTCGGTGCTGGCCTTCCTCAGCGTGCTAATCACCTATTTCGGAGTGAACTTCCTGCTGGGGGGAATGCACAGTTATGCTTAGAAACTGTTTTTGACTTTATTCGATGGTACGGTCGCCTTGGGCAATCATAGGATAGTCGGGCAAGTATCCTATATTAAAACCCGAAGTATCCTTATAT
>CAYPUJ010000092.1:0-10558 GCA_964413805.1 uncultured Bacteroides sp.
GGATGCCTGTATCGAACGTGTTCCGTACAGGCATCGCTCGTGTTCCGTGCCTGTATCCAGCGCGTTCGATACAGGTATCCGGGAAACGGGTTACAGGTACTGTTTTTTTCATTGGTGTTCTCCGCAAAAAGCGTATATTTGTGCAGTTTATAAAAAGACTGTTTATGATTACGACCCAACTGCTGCATCCTGCCAGCATCGTGGTGGTGGGAGCCTCCAACAACGTGCACAAACCCGGAGGAGCCATTTTGAGAAACCTTATAAACGGAGGATATGCGGGCACGTTGTATGCCGTCAATCCTAAGGAGACCGAGGTGCAGGGCGTGAAAGCCGTGGCACACGTGTCCGACCTGCCCGATGTAGACCTTGCCATCCTCGCCATTCCGGCGGCGGCCTGTCCCGATGCGGTGGAAACACTGGCTGCGGAGAAAGGAACACGTGCCTTCATCATCCTGTCGGCAGGCTTCGGCGAAGAGACCCGCGAAGGTGCCGCGCTGGAAGACCGCATCCTGCAGACGGTGAACCGCTACGGTGCCTCGTTGATTGGTCCCAACTGCATCGGTCTGCTGAACACGTGGCACCACAGCGTGTTCAGCCAGCCCATTCCGGCCCTCCATCCGCAGGGAGTAGACCTCATTTCCAGTTCCGGGGCGACCGCCGTGTTCATCCTGGAGAGTGCGGTGACAAAAGGGTTGCAGTTCAATTCGGTCTGGTCTGTGGGAAACGCCAGGCAAATCGGGGTGGAAGATGTGCTGGAATACATGGACAACCGTTTCGACCCGCAGACAGACAGCAGGCTGAAGTTGCTCTACATCGAAAACATTGCCGACCCCGACCGCCTGCTGATGCACGCTGCCTCGCTCATCCGGAAGGGATGCCGCATAGCCGCCATCAAGGCGGGAAGCAGCGAAAGCGGGAGCCGGGCGGCCAGTTCGCATACGGGGGCTATGGCCAGCAGCGACTCGGCTGTGGAAGCCCTGTTCCGCAAGGCGGGCATCGTGCGTTGCTACTCGCGCGAAGAACTGACCACGGTGGGCTGCATCTTCACCTTGCCTGAGTTGCGGGGCAGGAACTTTGCCATCGTCACCCACGCGGGAGGCCCCGGCGTGATGCTGACCGATGCCCTGAGCAAGGGCGGGCTGAACGTGCCCAAGCTGGAGGGTGCTACAGCCGACGAGCTGAAGAGCCGCCTGTTTCCCGGTGCGTCCGTGGGAAACCCCATCGACATACTGGCCACCGGCACGCCGGAGCACCTGCGCCTTTGCCTGGAGTATTGCGAGGAAAAGTTCGACGACGTGGATGCCGTTATGGCCATCTTCGGCACGCCGGGTCTGGTGAGTATGTTTGAAATGTACGACGTGCTCCACGTCGCGATGCAGTCCTGCAGGAAACCCATTTTCCCCATCCTGCCTTCGGTCAGCACGGCCGGTGCCGAGGTGGCCGATTTCCTGGCCAAGGGACATGTCAACTTTGCCGACGAGGTGACGCTTGCTTCCGCCCTGACCCGCATCATGAACGCTCCCCGTCCGGCAGCCAACGAAATAGAACTGTTCGGTGTGGACGTTCCCCGCATCCGGCGCATCATCGACTCCCTCCCGTCCGACGGCTACATTGCCCCCGGTCACGTACAGGCATTGCTGCGTGCGGCAGGCATCCCGGTGGTGGAGGAGTTCGTGTCCGACCGCCGGGAAGCAGTGCTGGACTTTGCCCGCCGCATCGGTTTCCCGGTGGTGGCCAAGGTGGTCGGGCCGGTACACAAGTCGGACGTGGGCGGCGTGACGCTGAACATCCGCAACGAGCGGCATCTTTCCCTGGAGTTCGACCGCATGATGCAGTTGCCGGACGTGACCGCTGTGCTGGTCCAGCCCATGCTGCAAGGCACGGAACTGTTTGTGGGAGCGAAGTACGAAGACCGTTTCGGCCACGTGGTGCTCTGCGGGCTCGGGGGCATATTCGTGGAAGTGCTGCGCGACCTTTCTTCCGGCCTTGCCCCCCTTTCCTACGCCGAGGCCTACTCCATGATCCGTTCGCTCCGCGCCTACAGGATAATCCGGGGCACCCGTGGGCAACAGGGGGTGAACGAAGACAAGTTTGCCGAAATCATTGTCCGTCTGTCCACGCTGCTGCGTTTCGCCACCGAAATAAAGGAAATGGACATCAATCCGCTGCTTGCCACCGACAGGCAGGTCATTGCCGTAGATGCCCGCATCCGCATCGAAAAGAAGCAGATGCAGGCCTGACGGCAAAGTAAAGATAGGGTCCGTTTCGGAAAGAAACGGGAAGAATGGGATAAGATGCAGGAAAAACAGCTATCTTTGCACCACATCTGTAATTTACTTATACAATCCGTAAAAAAATATGGAAAAAACATTCAAACGTACCACCGTGACTTCGGCGCTGCCGTATGCCAACGGTCCTGTCCACATAGGGCACCTGGCAGGGGTTTATGTGCCTGCCGACATCTACGTCCGCTACCTGCGGCTGAAGCAGGAAGACGTGATTTTCATCGGAGGTTCAGACGAGCACGGTGTACCCATCACCATCCGTGCCAAGAAAGAGGGTTGTACCCCGCAGGACATAGTAGACCGTTACCACCAGCTCATCAAAGACTCGTTCCGCGAGTTTGGCATATCGTTCGATGTGTACGGGCGCACCACTTCGGAGGTACACCGCCACACGGCTTCCGATTTCTTCCGCAAGCTGTACGAAAAGGACGGATTCATTGAAAAAACGTCCATGCAGTATTACGACGAAGAAGCCAAAACCTTCCTGGCCGACCGCTACATCACCGGCGAATGCCCGCGCTGCCACAGCGAGGGAGCCTACGGCGACCAGTGCGAGAAGTGCGGTTCCACCCTCAGCCCTACGGAACTGATCAACCCCAAGAGTGCCATCAGCGGCAGCCAGCCCGTGATGAAGGAAACCAGACACTGGTACCTGCCTTTGGACAAGCACGAAGCCTGGTTGCGCCAATGGATATTGGAAGAACACAAGGAGTGGCGTCCCAACGTCTACGGGCAGTGCAAGTCGTGGCTCGACATGGGCCTGCAGCCCCGCGCCGTGAGCCGCGACCTCGACTGGGGCATTCCCGTGCCCGTGGAGGGTGCGGAAGGAAAGGTGCTCTATGTGTGGTTTGACGCTCCCATCGGCTATATCAGCAACACCCGTGAACTGTTGCCCGACAGTTGGGAGAAATGGTGGAAAGACCCCGAAACGCGCCTCATCCATTTCATCGGCAAGGACAACATCGTGTTCCACTGCATCGTGTTCCCCGCCATGCTCAAGGCCGAAGGCTCTTATATCCTGCCCGACAACGTGCCCGCCAACGAGTTCCTCAACCTGGAGGGCGACAAGATATCCACTTCGCACAACTGGGCCGTGTGGCTGCACGAGTACCTGCAGGATTTTCCCGGCAAACAGGACGTGTTGCGCTACGTGCTCACTGCCAATGCGCCGGAGACGAAGGACAACGACTTCACCTGGAAAGACTTCCAGGCACGCAACAACAACGAACTGGTGGCTGTCTACGGCAACTTTGTGAACCGCGCCCTGCAACTCACCAGAAAATACTTCGACAACGTTGTGCCCGCCTGCGGGGTGCTGACCGATTACGACCGCGACATCTTGCGCGATTTCGGCAGTATCAGGGGTGAAGTGGAGCGTCTGCTCGATGCCTTCAAGTTCCGCGACGCACAGAAGGAAGCCATGAACCTGGCCCGCATCGGCAACAAATACCTGGCCGACACCGAGCCCTGGAAGCTGGCCAAAACCGACATGGACCGCGTGGCCACCATCCTGAACATTTCCCTCCAGTTGTCTGCCAACCTGGCCATTGTCTTCGAGCCTTTCCTGCCTTTCAGTTCGCAGAAGCTGCGCGACATGCTGGCCATGCAGGGCTGCGACTGGAACAGTCTGGGACGTACCGACCTGCTGCCTGCGGGACACCGCCTGAACGAGCCGCAACTCCTGTTCGAGAAGATAGGCGACGATGCCATCCAGGCACAGGTGGACAAGCTGCTCGCCACCAAGAAGGCGAACGAGGCGGCTAACCACAAGGCCAATCCCGTGAAGCCCGTTGTTTCCATCGAGGATTTCGACAAGCTGGACATCCGTGTGGGCACCGTGTTGGAGTGCGCTCCCGTGCCCAAGATGAAGAAGCTGCTCCAGTTCAGGATAGCCGACGGACTGGAGAACCGCACCATCGTGAGCGGCATCGCCCAATACTGTAAACCCGAAGAACTGGTGGGCAAACAGGTGCTCTTCATTGCCAACCTGGCACCGCGCCAGTTCAAGAACGGACTGGTGAGCGAAGGCATGATTCTCTCTGCCGAAGACTGGGACGGCGGCCTGGCCGTGACCACCGTGCTCCGTCAGGTGAAGGAAGGGAGTGAAGTGAAATAGGACTTCTGTAATGAAGAACGAAGAATGAGGAATGAAGAATTTCTTGGAAAAGAAGAAGCGGCAGGAAACGGCAATGCGCTTGTTGCCGACGAAAGAGGTTCTTCTTCCCGCCGTGATGCAGACATTCCGGGTTCTTCGTTGAAGGAAAAAACAGCCAAAGGACTTTTCTGGGGAGGCTTCAGCAACGGTATGCAACAGTTGCTGAGCCTCTTTTTCGGTATATTCCTGGCTCGCACGCTCGATTCGCACGACTATGGGATGGTGGGGATGCTCGCCATCTTCTCGGCTGTGGCAAACACTTTGCAGGAGAGCGGGTTCACCGCCGCCCTGACCAACAGGAAGCACGCAACGGCTGCCGACTACAACGCCGTGTTCTGGTTCAGCACCCTGATGGGACTGTGTATGTATGCCGTACTTTTCTTCTGCGCCCCGCTCATTGCCGCCTGGTTCGGTAAGCCGGAACTGGTGCCCTTGTCGCGTGTGGTGTTCTTGGGCTTCCTGTTGTCGAGCATGGGCATTGCCCACAATGCCATCCTGTTTCGCGAAATGAAGGTGAAGCAGACCTCCGTTATCAGCCTGGTTTCCCTGGTTCTTTCGGGCTGCACGGGATTGACGTTGGCCTTGTCCGGCTGGGGATATTGGAGTCTGGCGTGGCAGAACGTGGCGTTCATTGCCGGGGTGACGGTTCTGCGCTGGTACTATGCGGGCTGGCGACCCACGTTGCCCGTTGATTTCCGTCCCTTGCGGGAGATGTTTGGCTTCAGCGTGAAACTGTTACTCACCAACCTGGTGAACCAGGCCAACAGCAACCTCTTTTCGGTCATACTTGGCAGGTACTATACCCCTTCGGACGTGGGCTACTACACACAAGGCCACAAATGGATTGTGATGGGTCAGCAGACAACAGGAGGCATGATAAACAGCGTGGCTCAGCCTGTGTTCACGCAGGTTGGCGATGACAACGGGCGGCGCATCCGTGTGCTTGCCAAGCTGTTGCGCTTCACGTGCTTTGTTTCTTTTCCCGCCTTGCTGGGGCTGGGCTTCGTTTCGCGCGAGCTGATACTGGTTACCATCGGTGCGAAATGGTTGCCTGCCGTGCCCATCATGCAGCTGCTGTGCGTGTTCGGTGCATTGTGGCCGATAGTCAATCTCTACTTTCAGATGGCCATCAGCCTGGGCCGTTCCGACCTTTACTTCTGGAGCAATCTCCTGTTCGGCTGTATGCAGATAGGGGTGGCTTGCCTGATGTTCCGTTTCGGCATCCTTTGGATGGTGGCGGCCAATGTGGCAGGCTATGTCGTGCTGCTGCTGGTGTGGCAGGGACTGATGCGGCGGCTCGTCGGTTTTCCGTGGCGGGAAGCCGCACGCGGGATGTTGCCCTACGCCGGATGTGCACTCCTGTCCTTGGCTGCGACGCACTTCGTCACCCTGTCCCTCCATGCTCCCTGGGGCTTGCTGCTGGCCAAGGTGGCGGTGGCAGCCCTGCTCTATGTGGGCATGATGAAGCTGGGCAACTCATCCATTTTGACGGAATGCTTTGCCTTTGCACTTGGTAAAATTAAAAAGAAACAGCCGTGAGCCGTCTTGCCTATCTCATTTCCGCCTACCGCGACGCGCCCCACCTGGCCCGTCTTGTTGCCGCTTTGGACGACAGTCGGTCCGATTTCTATGTCCACATCGACCTCAAGACAGACGACCTTCCTTTCAGGGACCTGTTGGGAGAGAGAGTCGTCTTCGTTCCCTCCCACTGGGTAAGCTGGGGCGGCTGGGAGCAGGTGGAGTACCAGAAGGAACTGTTGCGTGCCGTGATTCGCAGCGGGCGGGACTACGGACGGGTGGTCTGCCTCAGCGGACAGGACTATCCGCTGTGGAGCAACGCTTCCATCCACCGCTACTTCGACAGTCATCCCGAACGCGAGTTTATCATGGGCATGAACCTCAGCCGTTGCACCAACGCTTACCAGCGGGACAAGATTGTCAATTACCATTTCTTCCGCGACCTGCCCTGGCACAACCTTTGGCTGAAGAACAAGCTGATTGTGGCCGCCCGCTTCCTGATGAAGCGGCTCCCCCTGCACAAGCCCCCCGTGGTGCTGCTGGACGGAAAGGAAGCGGACGTTTACTTCGGTTCCGACTACTGGGCCTTGACGTTGCCTTGCGCCCGCTACGTCTACGGGCAGTTGTGCAGCCAGCCGTCCTTTACGCGCTACTTCAGGACCGCCTTCGTGCCCAGCGAACTCTGTGTGCAGACCCTTGTGTTCAATTCCCCCTTCGCGGCCAATGCCCTGCTGTACGAAGGGGAATATCCCGGCCTGTCAAACCTGACCCCTTTGCATTACATCGTTTACGGCAAGTCCATCAAGGTGTTCACGCAAGCCGACTGGCCCGTGCTGCAGGGATGTGGCAAGATGTTCGCCCGCAAGTTGGTGAGCAACACGTCCGATGCGCTGGTTGCGCTCATCGACCGCTCGCGTGAGCAAGAAGACAAATCCATTCATCGTTAACATCATTTCCCCATGCACATCCTTCTCCTTCCCATGTACTATCCCGAACCCGGCTCTCCGCCCCACCGGGGTTATATGTTCCGCGAACAGGCCATGCAGCTGGCAGCCGCCGGTTGCCGGGTGGGGCTGGTCTACGTGGAACAACGCCTGCGCAAGGACATGAACTTCCGCACCCTGCGTGAAAGCCATTTCCAGGTGACGCAGGAAGACAACGGCGTGTTTGTCACTTTGCGGATGCACGCCTGGAACCCGAAGCTCTCCACCCCGCTGGGCGGAAAGATATGGGCACACCTCGCCTGCCACGTGGCAGGCCGTTACATCCGCCGTTTCGGAAAGCCCGACCTTGTTCATGCCCATTTTGGCACGTGGGCGGGCTATGCCGCCCGGCTGGTGCGGAAGCGTTACGGCATTCCTTATGTAGTGACCGAACACGCCTCGTCCATCAACGGCGGACAGGTCACTCCTGTGCAGGCAGACACGTTGCGGAAGGCTTACGAAGATGCCCTGCGGGTGCTGTGCGTCGGTTCGAAACTGAAGCAGAACGTCGCGCCCTACCTCCGTTCGGCCTCCCAAGCAGTACTGATGCCCAACTTCGTTGACCTGGACGACTTTCCCCTGGCTCACCGGCACACCCGGAAAGAACAGCGGTTCACCTTCGTCAGCGTGGGCAACCTGAACAGGCGGAAAGGATTTGACCTGCTGATTGACGGCTTCGCGCAGGCGTTCGGCAACGGTTATCCTCATGTCTCCCTCGTCATCGTGGGCGACGGCGAAGAGGCGGAACGTCTGCGCGGACAGGTGCACAGGCTCGGTCTGGACGGACGCATCCGCCTGGCCGGACAGTTGCCCCGCGCAGAGGTTGCGGCGTGCCTGGCACAGTCCGACGCTTTCGTGCTGGCATCGCACGCCGAAACGTTCGGCATTGTCTTCATCGAAGCCCTGGCCACGGGAATGCCTGCCATCGGCACCGTCTGCGGCGGACCGGAAGACATCATCACCGATGCGTGCGGCTACCTCCTGCCGCCCGGCGACACGGCTGCTTTGGCGCGTGCCCTGCGGCAGTTGTATGACAACTACGAACGGTTCGACCCTGCGGACATCCGCCGTTCGGTGGAAGAACGGTTCGGTTCCCGGCAGGCAGGCGGACGGCTTGTCCGTCTGTACGAAGAAGCCTTGGCGGAAGAAAGGAGGGTGCGATGAGGGTTGCCGTTGCAGATTGTTCCGTTTCCGGCCACCGCGAGACCTATTACCGTGAGTTTGCCCGTGCCTGGGCCGCGCTGGGGCACGAGGTGCTGCTGGTGGCTCCCCGTCCGTCGGGCACGGAAGGATTTGCCGCTTTTCGTCCTGCGGACACCCGTCCTTTGCTGCCTTTGCCCGCAGGAAAGCCGCTGCGGAAGAAGCTGGTCGTGCTGCAAAACGCCCTTGTCCGTTGGCAGAACCTTGTCCGGCTGGGACAGACGTTGAAGGACTTCCGTCCCGACCTGGTCTGTTTCCCTTGCCTGGACGACCTGCTTCCCACCTGGGGACCGGCGGGTTTGTTTCCGCGTCTGTTTCCTTATGCGTGGAGCGGGCTGCTGGTGCAGTCTGCCTTGCCTGCCCGCAAGCGGTTCGTCCCCGACGTGCGTCCCTACTTGGGCAGTCCGCTTTGTCGCGGGATTGGGGTGCTGAACGAATATTCGGTCGGTGCCCTCCGGCCTTTCCAGTCCCGCATCTGTGTCCTGCCCGATTTTGCCGACCTCTCCCAGCCCGATGCACATTATCCGCTGACGGCCGAATTGAAGCGGAAGGCGGGCAGGCGGAAGGTGATTTCCCTGCTCGGTTCCATCGGCGAACGGAAGGGCATCCGTCTGTTGCTGGACGTAATGGCACAGTTGCCTGCCGATGAATACTTCTTCCTGGTGGCGGGCAAGTCGTGGCTGACCGGCGAACTGTTACGGGCCGTGCAGGATGCCGGAGCGACCCGTAACAACTGCCTGTTCTCCCTGGAACGCATTCCCGATGAGGCTTGCTTCAATGCGTTGGTGGCGGCGAGCGATGTGCTCTTTGCCGTCTACCGTCGCTTTACAGGCAGCAGCAATCTGTTGACCAAGGCAGCCGCCTTTGCCCGTCCCATCGTGGTGAGCCGGGGAGAGTGTATGGGGAAGCGGGTGGAACGGTATGGCATCGGCCTGTCCGTGCCGGAAACCGATGCAGCGGCTTGCCGGCAGGCGATTGTCAGGCTTTGCCGGGAGGGTGCACCTTGTCCGGACGGTTTCCGTGCGTATGCCGGTGAGCACAGCTTGGAGCGTCTCAGGCAGGAACTGTGTAACTTCTACAAAGATAGTTTTTTATGAAGATATTGTTTACATTTGGCGGTATGCCGCATTATCTGAAAGCCTTGTTGGAAAAGTTGCAGGCTTTCGACGGAGTGGAAATCGTGGTGGTGGCTCCCCGGAAGGGAAACGCTACCATCGGTCGGGGCGTGAAGATGGTGGAAGGCGGAACGTTCCGCCTGCTGTCCATGCCCGAACGCAGAATGCCCTACGGCAAGAGCGGTTTTCCGTCCCTGCCTGCCGTGGTGCGGAGCGAACTGCCCGACATCGTGGTGCTGGGCTGGCCCTATTTCCTGCAGGTGTTTTTCCAGCCCGCTCTCCGGCGTGCCCTCCGTGCTGCGGGAAGCCGGTTGGCCATTCGCGAGATACCCTTCCAGACACCGCCCTACGGCGACATCCGTGGGTACTTCCGCCGGCATCCCATGTACGACGAAGAGATGCGGCTAATGAGTCGCGGTTTCCTTTTCTACCTGCGCCAGTGGCTCACGGCGCGGCTGAGACGCTATTGCTATGCACGTGCCGCAGGCACGCTCAACTATTGCACGGCGGCCTGCGACATCTTGCCGTCCTACGGCGTGAAGCCCGGACACATCCACGTCACCTACAACGCTTCGGACACCGATGCCCTGTGGCGTGAACGTGCGGCGGTGCTGGCAGCTCCCCCCTTGCTGCCCCCTTCGGCATGGCGGTTGCTGCACATCGGCAGGTTGGTGAAGTGGAAGCGGGTGGACCTCCTGTTGGAAGCCTTTGCGCGGGTGGTGAAGCGTTTCCCCGATGCCGAATTGCTGGTGGTGGGCGACGGTCCCGAACTGGACAACCTCAGGCGGCAGGCCTCGTGCCTCGGTCTGCCCGTCTTTGGCACGGAAGATGCCGACGCACGGGGCGGCGTGCGTTTTGCCGGAGCGGTCTACGACCCGCACGTGCTGGGAGCATACATGCACGAGTCGGCTGTATATGTCCTGGCAGGAATGGGCGGGCTTTCCATCAACGATGCCATGACCTATGGTCTTCCGGTGGTCTGTTCCGTGTGCGACGGCACCGAGCGCGACCTTGTGTCCGAGGGTGAAAACGGCTGTTTCTTCCGCGAGGGCGACGCGGCAGACCTGGCCGGCAAACTGGAACGTCTTTTGTCCGATTCCGGCCTTTTGCAGCGCATGGGCAAGGAGTCGGAGCGCATCATCCGCGAGCGCATCAACCTCGATACGGTGGCCCAACGTTATGTGGCGGCATTCAAGGCATTGCTGTCATAGCGGTTTTGAAACGCATCAGCCCACGGGCGCGCGATTTATGCTTCGACCGCCAAGGATTATTGCTTCAAGTGGCGATGATTATAGAATAAAG
>CAYPUJ010000093.1:0-10511 GCA_964413805.1 uncultured Bacteroides sp.
GGAACTGCTGCATTCGCAATCCTTGTAATCAACTGTATATGAAGCATTTGTTAAGTACCTGTACCGAGCGTGTTCCATACCTGTACCGAACGCATTCCACACTTGTACCGAACAGACGGGATGCCTGTATCGAACACGCTCCACACCTGTATCCAGCAAAGCGGTTGCAAATGAGAGTCCGGACCCTCTCGGCAATCCGGTAATTTCCTTGCCAAATATTTGGCAAGTGCAGGGAGGACATGTAACTTTGGCGCATGAACCATAAACAACAAAAGTCCCCATGAAGACAGTACTCACCTGTTTGCTGCTGAGCTTGCTCTCGGCGTTTGCGGCGGCTGCGGACGGCACCGCCTATTTGTTTTCCTACTTCATCAACGACAGTCGCGACGGCCTGCACCTGGCCTACAGCTATGATGGTCTGCACTGGACCGCCCTCAACGGAGGACGTTCCTACCTCACGCCCACCGTGGGCAAGGACAAGCTGATGCGCGACCCCAGCATCTGCCAGAGTCCCGACGGCACCTTCCACATGGTGTGGACCTCCAGCTGGACCGACCGCATCATCGGTTACGCTTCTTCGCGCGACCTGGTGCACTGGAGCGAGCAAAAAGCCATCCCCGTCATGATGCACGAACCGGAGGCGCACAACTGCTGGGCACCGGAGCTCTTTTATGACGAACCCACACAGACCTACTACATCTTCTGGGCCACCACCATACCGGGCCGCCACAAGGAGGTGCCCACCAGCGAGAGCGAGAAGGGCCTGAACCACCGCATCTACTACGTGACCACGAAGGACTTCCAGACCTTCTCCAAGACCAGGATGTTCTTCAACCCCGACTTCAGCACCATCGATGCCGCCATCGTGCGCGACCCGGCACGCGGCGACCTCATCATGGTGGTGAAGAACGAGAACTCCAACCCGCCCGAAAAGAACCTGCGCGTCACCCGCACCCGGAACATCGCCAAGGGATTCCCCACCAAGGTCTCGGCACCCATCACCGGGGACTACTGGGCGGAAGGTCCCGCGCCCCTGTTTGTGGGCGACACGCTCTACGTCTATTTCGACAAATACCGCGACCACCGCTACGGAGCCGTCCGCTCGACAGACCACGGCGAGACGTGGGAGGACATCTCCGACCTGGTGACCTTTCCTAACGGCATCCGCCACGGCACCGCCTTTGCCGTGGATGCCTCCGTGGTAGACAACCTCCTGGCCAACCGTTGCTTCAATCCGCTGATTCCCGACAACCTGGCCGACCCCTCCGTGGCTAGGTTCGGCGATACCTATTACCTCTACGGCACCACCGACCGCGACCACGGGCTGGACCGTGCGGGAACGCCGGTGGTGTGGAAGTCGAAAGACTTCGTGAACTGGAGCTTCGAGGGCTCGCACATCAGCGGTTTCGACTGGGCGAAGGGCTACGGATACACCGACGACAAGGGCGGGCAGCGCACGGGCTACTTCCGCTACTGGGCACCGGGGCGGGTGATTGAGCACGACGGACGCTACATCCTCTACGCCACCTTTGTCAAGCCCGACGGGCAGGCTGCCACCTACGCACTCACCTCCGACCGTCCCGACGGGCCTTTCCGCTTTGCCAACGGCGATGGCCTGTCCTGGCCCGAAAACAAGGAGACGGATGCCACTCCCATTGTGGGCGACATCGACGGCGAGCCTTTCGAGGACGAGGACGGCAGCGGCTACCTCTTCTGGAGGCGGCGCAAAGCCGTCCGCCTTTCCGGCGACCGCCTGCACACCGAAGGAGAAGAATGCACCATGACCACCGCACGGGACGGCTATTCCGAAGGGCCGGTCATGTTCAAACGCAACGGCATCTACTACTACATCTACACGCTGAGCGGCAACCAGAACTACGTCAATGCCTACATGATGAGCCGCGAATCGCCGCTCACGGGCTTCACCCGCCCGGAGGGGAACGACATCTTCCTTTTCTCCGCCCCGCAAAACCAGGTGTGGGGACCGGGACACGGCAACGTGTTCTACGACGAAGCCACGGACGACTACATTTTCCTCTACCTGGAGTATGGCGACGGCGGCACCACGCGGCAGGTCTACGCCAACCGGCTGGAGTTTAACGAAGACGGTACCATCCGGACGCTGGTGCCCGACACGCGGGGCGTGGGCTACCTGGCCGCTCCCCAAGACACCCTGCCCAACCTTGCCCTGCAGGCCCACTTCTATGCGTCGAGCGAGAAAGCACCCCGCACTTCCACCGTATCCATCGAGACGCAACCCAACAATCCCCTGCCCGACAAGGCATCGGTACGCTCCTTCACCCGGAGCCACACCTACCAGGCCGCACACGCGGGCGATGCCTCCAACGGCACCTGCTGGGTGGCCGACCCCACAGACAGCAGCCCCTACATCACAGCCGACCTGAAGGAGGTGCGCAACGTGCGTGCCTGCCAGTTCTTCTTCACCCGCCCCACCGAGGGGCAAAGCTGGCGGCTGGAGAAGTCTTCCGACGGCAAGCATTGGCTGCCCTGTGCTGCCCAGGAGAAGCTGCAAGCCCGCTCCCCGCACACGGCCACGGACATCGGCGAGGCCCGTTACCTGCGCCTGCACATCCGCCGGGGAGAAGCCGGACTGTGGGAGTGGAAGATTTATTGAAGCGGGCGGAATACAAGCACAGTTTCATGAGGACGACACTATCCGGAGACTCAGGGAAAGGCCGGTTCAGCCGGACAGGGCCAGGGTGAGGATGCTGATGCGGATACCTTCTACCCGGGCGAAAGCATCGGCGCAGGCAGTGAGGGTGGCGGTGGTCGTGGCCACGTCGTCCACCAGAAGGATGTGCCGGTGGCAAAACCGTTCGGGGTCGCGGAGGGCGAAGGCATCGCGCACGTTCTCCCACCGCTGGTCGGCAGAGCGGTGGGTCTGGGTGTCGGTGTGCTTCAGCCGTGTGACCGATGTCGTATCCAACGGCAGTCCAGTGACGGCGGCGATGCCACGCGCGATGCACTCGCTTTGGTTGTAGCCCCGCTGCCGCAGCTTCCGAGGGTGGAGGGGCACGGGCATCACCACGTCCATCCCGTCGAAGAAACCGGAGAGGGCCAGTTCGGCAGCCATCTGCCTCCCCAAAGTTTCGCCCAGGTCTTTCCGCCCGCCGTACTTCAGCAGCCGGAGGATGCGGCGGTAGGGACTGTTCTTGCGGTAGAAGAAGTAGGCGGCAGCCCGCTCCAGGGGAACTTTGCCCCAGAAGTTACGTTCCAGCGGATTGTCCGTCCAACGGTGGTAGCCTGTGCGCGGCAGGAGGAGGTTGCACTTCAGGCAGATGCCTTCCTCGCCCTTGCCCAGCGTGCAGTTGCAGACGTCACAGCGGTGGGGAAAGAACAGCTGGAACAGGCCGGACAGACCGGAGAGGAGGGAGGAAAAGAAAGCCGGCATACGCAGCAATGCGCTTCTACAACTGCGGTGGAACTTCGTTGGCCACCGCCACCAGCCAGTCGTGCAGCAGGCCGTTGGAAGCCACAATGTGGTGTCCGTCTACAAAGCGGTCGCAGCCGTTGAAGTCGGTCACCCGCCCTCCCGCTTCCTGCACCAGGAGGGCACCCGCAGAGAAGTCCCACTTGCCGATAAAGGCTTCCAGCCATCCGTCGAAGCGTCCTGCCGCCACGTAGCAGATGGCCAATGCCGCCGACCCGTTCATGCGGATGCCGCCCACCTTGCCGTAGAAGGCATGGATGAGGTGTTCGCCGGTGGAGGCATAGCGGTCGGCATTATAGGGCAGTTCGGCCACCAGGAAGGCATCTTCGGGCGTAGCCACGGCAGAGACGTGCAGGGGTTTCCCGTCCACGTAGGCACCTCCTCCCCGCCAGCCGTAGAAGCACTCGTCGCGGCAGGGATCGTACACCACGCCCAGCAGCAGGTCGTGCCGGTCGCGCAGGGCGATACTCACACAGTAGGGGGCGTTGTCGTGTATGTAGTTGGTGGTTCCGTCCAACGGGTCCACCACCCAGCAATAGGGTTCGTCGCAATAGGTGCCCGAACCTTCTTCGGTCAGGAAGCCCGCTTCGGGCAACAGGGTTTTCAGACCGGAGACGATGAGGCGTTCCGACTCGCGGTCCACGTAGGACACGTAGTCGTGTGCATGTTTCAGTTCCACGGCTTCACGGTGGAAATGTTTCCGTTCTTCGCAGAGGAAACGGCCTGCCTTTCGGGCGACGTGGCAGACTGACAAGGTGAGTTTTTGCAGGGATTCCATAAGCTATGTGATGTTTGCAGAAAACAGGGTGTAATCAGAAACGGCAGACGTGCGTCACTCCTTCCCGTTGCTGTGCGGGTGTCTGCGGTGCAGCGGCAAGCGGGGAAAGAGCTTGCGGAAGCGGATGAGGTGGGTGGTGACGGTTCCGCCCGCAATGACCAGCGTCACCGCAGCGATGATCATGACCAGCCCGAACGACTCGCGCACCGTCAGTTCCTCGCCAAAGACCACTACGCCGAAGAACACGGCCGTCACCGGCTCCAGCGCACCCAGGATGGCCGTGGGCGTGGAGCCGATGTACTGGATGGCACTGGTGGTACACAGGAACGAGATGGCGGTGGGAAAGACGGCCAGTGCCAGCAGGTTGCCCCAGAGATACCAGCGGTCGGGCACAGACCACTCGCCGTTCAGGCAGAGACGGACCACGAACAGCAGGATGCCGAACAGCAGGACGTAGAAAGTGACCTTCAGCGTGGCGATCTCCTTCAGTCCCGGCTGGTTGACACCCACGATGTAGAGAGCATACGAAAGCGCGGAACCGAATACGAAGAGCGTGCCAACGAGGCTGAGGGTCGCTCCGTCACTGCCCTGGTAGAGCAGGCCGATGCCGCCCACCGCCAGCAACATGCACACCACCGTCTGCATGGCCAGCCGCTCTTTGAAGAAAAGCACCATGATGAGCGTCACCAGAATGGGATAGACGAACAGGAGGGTCGAGGCAATGCCCACCTCCATGTAGTTGTAGCTCTCAAACAGCGTCCACGACGACAAAGCCACCAGCAACCCCATGACGGCCAGCGGGGCCACGGACTTCCGTTGCAGGCGGAAGTTCCGCCCGCGTGCCTTCAGCATGATGCCCAGCAGCGGGATGGCAAACAGGTACCTGAAGAAGAGCACCGAGTCGGGCGTCATGCCCGCGTCGTAGAGGGGAAGCGCAAACAGCGGGTTCATACCGTAGGAAGCCGCCGCAACGGCTCCCAACACGTAACCTTTTACTTTCGCATTCATCGGATTTCCTGCCTTGAAGCACGGACTGTGGAAGAATCTTCACGCGCCGCCTCCGCTCAGAGGGCGTTCTCGCGGATGAGGTATTCGGCTATCTGCACGGCGTTCAGCGCGGCACCTTTCTTGATCTGGTCGCCCACAATCCAGAAGGTCAGCCCGCAGTCGTTGGTCAGGTCCTTGCGGATGCGGCCCACATAAACGGGGTCTTTGCCTGCCAGGAAGAGCGGCATGGGGTATTCTTTCTTTTCGGGATTGTCCATCAGCACCAGCCCTTCGCCGCTCGCGAATGCTTCGCGGGCTTCCTCCACCGAGACGGGGCGTTCGGTCTCCACCCAGATGCTTTCGGAGTGGGAGCGCAAGGCGGGCACACGCACGCAGGTGGCACTCACCCGGATGTCCGAGTGCATGATTTTGCGCGTCTCGTTGAACATCTTCATCTCCTCCTTGGTGTAGCCGTTGTCGGTGAACACGTCAATCTGCGGAATCAGGTTGAAGGCCAGCTGGTAGGCGAACTTCTCCACGGTGACGGGCTCCCCGGCCAGCACCTGGCGGTACTGTTCGTACAGTTCCTTCATGGCGGCAGCCCCGGCACCGCTGGCAGCCTGGTAGGTAGCCACGTGCACGGTCTTTATGTGCGAAAGCCGCTCGATGGCCTTCAGTGCCACCACCATCTGGATGGTGGTGCAGTTGGGGTTGGCGATGATGCCGCGAGGGCGGTCTTTGGCATCGGCAGCGTTCACTTCGGGCACCACCAGGGGCACATCGGTATCCATGCGGAAGGCGCTGGAGTTGTCTATCATCACGGCACCGTGGCGGGTGATGGTTTCGGCATACTCCCTGGAGGTGCCTGCTCCCGCCGATACGAAGGCGATGTCCACCCCTTTGAAGTCGTCGTTGTGTTGCAGGAGTTTCACCTCGATTTCTTTTCCTCTGAAGGCGTACCTGGTGCCGGCACTACGTTCCGAGCCGAACAATACCAACTCGTCTGCCGGGAAGTTCCGTTCGTCGAGCACGCGCAGGAATTCCTGTCCCACGGCTCCGCTTGCTCCAACAATTGCTGCTTTCATTTTTTACTGTTTTGCGTTTTTGGGGTTAATGATATTGAGATGCGCGTCCGGGGAGGCGGTGTGGCGTGCCAGCCCTTTGTGTCGCTATGTCCGGATGCGGCTGCAAATTTATAACAAAATGCTGTACGTGTGAGTACCGAGTGAAAAGTTTTTTGTTATTTTGCAGTCGGAAAACCAAAACTTGCAGCGTATGGACTGGCTTGATTTTCGTCTGACTCTCCCCATCACCGACCCTACATGGATATTCTTCCTTGTACTTTCCATCATTTTGTTTGCACCGATTCTGCTCAACAAGCTGCGCATTCCCCACATCATCGGCATGATTCTGGCGGGCGTGCTGATTGGCGAGCACGGCTTCAACATCCTGGTGCGCGACAGCAGCTTCGAGCTGTTCAGCAAGGTCGGACTTTACTATATCATGTTCCTGGCAGGACTCGAAATGAACATGGGCGATTTCAAGCAGAACCGGGGCAAGGCGCTCGCCCTGGGGTTGCTGGCCTTCGTGGTGCCTATCGTGATCGGCTTCGTGGCCAACGTGTCCTATCTGAAGTACGGCATCCTCACTTCCGTCCTGCTGGCCAGTATGTATGCGTCGCACACGCTGGTGGCCTATCCCATTGTCATCCGCTACGGAGTGTCGCGCCACCGCAGCGTAAGCATCGCCGTGGGCGGCACCGCCGTGACCGACACGCTGACGCTGCTGGTGCTGGCCGTGGTGGGCGGCCTGTTCAAGGGCGAGGACGGCAGCTTCTTCTGGGTGTGGCTGGTAGTGAAGGTGATGTTCCTGGGCGCACTCATCATCTATTTCTTCCCGCGCATCGGGCGTTGGTTCTTCCGCCGGTATGACGACAATGTGATGCAGTTCATCTTCGTCCTTGCGATGGTGTTCCTGGGCGCGGGGATGATGGAGTTCGTGGGGATGGAAGGCATCCTGGGCGCATTTCTGGCCGGGCTGGTGCTGAACCCGCTGATTCCCCACGTCTCTCCGCTGATGAACCACCTGGAGTTCGTGGGCAATGCCTTGTTCATTCCCTACTTCCTGATTGGGGTGGGAATGCTGATTGACGTGCACGTCATCTTCGGGCAAGGCGATGCGCTGAAAGTGGCGGGCGTGATGATTGTCATGGCCCTCACGGGCAAGTGGATTGCCTGCTGGCTGACGCAGAAGATTTACGGAATGTCGGGGCTGGAATGCAAACTGATGTACGGGCTCAGCACCGCGCAGGCAGCCGCCACGCTGGCCGCCGTACTGGTGGGCTACAACATGATACAGCCCGACGGCGAACGCCTGCTGAACGAAGACGTGCTGAACGGCACGGTGCTGCTCATCCTGGTGACGTGCATCGTCAGTTCGCTCATCACCGAGCAGGCGGCGCGGCGCGTGGCCATCGAGGAGGCCGACATCGGGGAAGAAGACCGCTCGCGCGACCCCGAAAAGATACTGATTTCCGTGGCCAATCCCGACACCATCGAGTCGCTCGTCTCGCTGGCGCTGGTGGTGCGCGATTCCAAGCAGAAAGACAACCTGCTGGCCCTGAACGTGGTGAACGACAACAACCCGTCGGGCAACTCGCACGCCCGTGGCAAACGCTACCTGGAAAAGGCGGGGATGATTTCCGCGTCGGCCGGCGTGGACCTGCATCCAATCAGCCGCTACGACCTGAACATCACCTCCGGAATCATCCACACGGTGAAGGAGTACGGCGTGACGGATGTCATCATCGGCCTGCACCGCAAGACCAACATCGTGGACTCCTTCTTCGGCCTGATGACCGAGAACCTCCTCAAGGGACTGCACCGCGAGGTGATGGTGGCCAAATTCCTCATCCCCATCAACACGCTGCGCCGCATCATCATAGCCGTGCCGCCCAAGGCGGAGTACGAAGCGGGCTTCTCAAAATGGGTGGACCACTTCTGCCGCATGGGCAACACCCTGGCCTGCCGCGTGCACTTCTTCGCCAACGAAGACACCACCGCCCGCCTGCGTGGCCTGATCCGGAAGAAACACGGGCAAACGCTGACCGACTTCTCGCTGCTGGACGACTGGGGCGACCTGCTGATTCTGACCGGACAGGTGAACTACGACCACCTGCTGGTCATCATCAGTGCGCGGCCCGGTTCCATCTCCTACGACAGTTCGTTCGAGAAGCTGCCCACCCAACTGGGACGCTACTTCGCCAACAACAGCCTCATCGTGCTCTACCCCGACCAGCTGGGCGACCCGCAAATCGCTTTCTCTTTCTCCAACCCGCGCGGCAACAACGAGGCACAGCACTACCAGAAGGTGGGACGCTGGTTCTACAAATGGTTCAAGAAAAACTGACGATAAACACAAGCCGGAAACATGAATACCGATTGGCTACAACGCACCGCCCTCCTGCTGGGCGAAGAAAAGATGGAACGGCTCAGGCAGTCGCACGTGCTGGTCGTGGGCCTGGGGGGAGTGGGCGCCTACGCGGCCGAGATGATAGCCCGTGCCGGTGTGGGCCGCATGACGCTGGTCGATGCCGACACCGTGCAGCCAAGCAACATCAACCGCCAGTTGCCAGCCCTGCACTCCACCGTGGGGCAGCGCAAGGCCGACCTCATGGCTGCCCGCATACGCGACATCAACCCCGGCGTGCAGCTCACCGTGCTACCCGTCTTCCTGAAGGACGAATCCATCCCCGCCTTGCTCGATGCCGCTTCCTATGACTTCGTGGTGGATGCCATCGACACGCTCTCGCCCAAATGTCACCTGATAGCCGAGGCGTGGAAACGCCGCATCCGGATTGTGTCGAGCATGGGTGCGGGTGCCAAGAGCGACATTACCCAGGTGCGTTTTGCCGACCTGTGGGACACTTACCATTGCGGACTGAGCAAGGCCGTGCGCAAGCGGTTGCAGAAGATGGGGCTGCGCCGCAAGCTGCCCGTGGTGTTCAGCACCGAACAGCCCGACCCGCACGCCGTCCTCTGCACAGACGACGAGCCGAACAAGAAATCCACCTGCGGCACGGTGAGCTACCTGCCCGCCGTGTTTGGCTGCTATCTGGCAGAATATGTAATCAGGCGGCTGTGAACGGACGGCATTGCCCTCGCCCATACAGAACAGACAGACTACTTAGCATATATGGAGAACATGATACAACTTCAAGGCATCACCAAGAGCTTCGGCAACCTCCAAGTGTTGCGGGGCATCGACCTGACAATCCACCGGGGGGAAGTGGCCAGCATCGTCGGCCCCAGCGGGGCGGGCAAGACCACCCTGCTGCAAATCATGGGCACGCTCGACACGCCCGACACCGGTTCGGTGGTCATCGACGGGACGGAAGTAAGCCGCATGAAAGAAAAGGCGTTGTCCGCCTTCCGCAACCGCCGCATCGGCTTCGTCTTCCAGTTTCACCAGTTGTTGCCGGAGTTCACCGCGCTGGAGAACGTGATGATTCCCGCCCTCATCGCCAAATGCGGGCAACACGCCGCCAGGGAGGCCGCCTTGCACCTGCTCGACTTCATGGGGCTGGCCGGACGCGCCGGTCACAAGCCCAACGAGCTTTCCGGCGGCGAGAAGCAACGGGTGGCCGTGGCACGCGCCCTGGTCAACCGTCCGGCGGTGGTGCTGGCAGACGAACCGTCGGGCAGCCTCGACACGCGCAACAAGGAGGAACTGCACCGCCTCTTCTTCGACCTGCGCGACCGCATGGGACAGACCTTCGTCATCGTGACGCACGACGAGAGCCTCGCCCGCCTCACCGACCGCACCATCTATCTGACCGACGGAAGAATCGGGAAATCTCCCGCACAAGCCCCGTCGTAAGTCAGTCCGTCAGCCGCTTGTTGATGAGGATATAGGCAATGCCGCCCCCTACAATCAGAAGGGCCGACACTCCCAACCACAGGTTGCTGCCGGTCTTTCCCGTAAGCAAGCAAACGACCAGTATGACCGCACCTATCGCGATCAGCAGAATGCCGAGGTTTTTCAACAGAGTTTTCATGAGAAAGGGTAATGGATTGTTCAGACAACGCTGCAAAGTTACGTCATTTATCCGATAATACTTAACACATTATCTATGCATAGGGCAAGGAACAGAATAATGAGGAATGTATTATGTTCCCTGTATAAGGAAATATACTTTTTGTCGTGTTTGCTCTTTTCCTTTTCAAAAGAAATTCTTGATGTAATATTCCAAATCAGCCCTATGGCAAAAACCGCAAGATGAATATATTCTCCCAT